>CAYTUH010000185.1:0-5782 GCA_964441165.1 uncultured Syntrophaceae bacterium | reverse complement strand
GCACCCGCCTGTCGCGGGACACATCGGCTCGCAGGATCAGCCCTGGCGTCGCTTTCCCTCGGCATCGGCGGCAACGAGTGCGGCATAGACCAGGTCCGGCGAAACGGGAGTCGGTTCGTTGTGGATCGTTTCCTTTTCAGAGCAGGCGATGGTTGCCACTTTCATGAGATCGTCCCGGGAGCCATTTTCCAGCCCGAGCCCGGCAAGCGTCGTCGGCAATCCCACCGATTCACAGAAGGAAAAAACTTCGTCGATGATTTCCCTCGGTTTGTCGGTCAGGAAAAGCGATGCCAGCGTGCCGAAGGCCACCTTTTCGCCGTGGTAGTATGCATGAGTTGCTTCGAGGGCGTTCAATCCATCGTGGATGGCATGGGCCGTTGCGAGGCCGCCGCTCTCAAACCCGATACCGCTGAGCAGGGTATTCGCTTCCACCACATGCTCGAGGGCCGGAACCACCACATTGTTTTCGCAGGCAACCTTGGCGGTGACGCCATGCTCCAGAAGCGTTTCGTAGCAGAGATGCGCCAGCGTGTAGGCCGTCATGGAACCGGGCATCCCGGCCATGTTTCTGGCATGTTTGACCATGCATGATTCAGCTTCGAACCAGGTCGCCAGGGCGTCGCCCATTCCGGCCACCAGGAGTCGCACCGGCCCCTGGGCGATAATCTTCGTGTCCACGAGAATGATGTCCGGGTTTTTCGGCAGCATCAGAAAGCGCTTGATCTGTCCGTTGGGCCGGTAAATGACCGACAGGGCGCTGCAGGGTGCGTCCGTGGAGGCGATGGTGGGGACGATGCACACAGGTACTTTCATGCCGTGGGCCACGGCCTTGGCGGTATCCAGGGTCTTGCCGCCGCCGATGCCGACGACGATGTCGCATCCCGCCTGCTGTGCGATTTCCGAGAGCCGGGTGATTTCTTCATCGGAGCACTGGCGGCCGAATTTTTCGGCGACGATGTTCACCTTCTCGCCCAGCGATTCCTGAAGCGAGGGGAGAACATTCTCGAAGGCCGAAGGGCTGCAGATGAGAAACCCCCTGGTTCCGTAACGGGGGATCAATTTTTCCAGACGCTGAATTGCCTTATACCCCTGGATGTAACGACCGGGGAAAATTGTTGTGGTAATCATTGAGTGTCCTCCTTCTGAATGACTTGATTGTTGTTGCACCTGTATTACTACATATACCCGTATGCTGTCCAGCCGCCGTCAACGGTAAGAACCGTGCCCGTTACAAAGGACGATTCATCACTTGCCAGGTATACTGCGGCTTCCTCGATATCCTTCACTTCACCGATGTGTCCCTGGGGGGTTCGCTTTGCAATTGTATCTATACTTAATACGCCCCTGTCCATCAAATCCTGTACAAGTTCCGTACGGATATAGCCCGGAGCGATGGAATTAATCCGCACATTATACTCGGCCCATTCGATTGCCAGGACTTTGGTCAGCATATTCCCCGCGGCCTTGCTCGCGCAATAGGGGGCGCGCATGGGAAACGCCACCTGTCCGTTTATCGAAGTGATATTGATAATGCATCCGCCGTTTTGAGCAATCATCTGTTTTCCCGCCGACTGACAGCAGTACCATACACCAAAGAGATCGGTTTCAACGGCCTGTCTCCACTGCTCGGGCGTGAGATCCTTTGATGGAATTGTCATGGAAATTCCGGCGTTGTTGACCATGATGTCCAGTTTGCCGAACTCGGCGACAACATCGTCGACGACTTGCTGCACATTTTCGTGTTTGCTCACATCCAACGACAATGCCATGGCCGTGCCTCCCTGACCGTTTATTTCTTCGGCCAGATTCGACAGAAGATCCAATGAGCGGCTGGCAAGAACCACCGTTGCCCCTTCACGGGCATAGCGCTGGGCTATTCCTTTGCCGATTCCTTTGCTCGCTCCTGTTATCACAGCGATTTTGTCCTTTAGCCTCATATGATCTACCTCAATGCTTAATGCAGTATGCTCGAAGTGCTGGATTCAGGTTCCGGATTGTTACATTCCAGGTAAAAAAGTCTTCGAACAGTTGTTATTTTTCATACTTGTGCCAGCCGCGGCCGGTTTTTCGGCCAAGATGGCCCGCGTCGACTTTTTGTTTCAGTATTGGTAGCGGTTTGAAGCGTTCCCCGTAAGCTTCAAAGAGAATGTCCTGAACCTGCAGATTCAGGTTATTGCTTGTGATATCCATGAGCGCAAAAGGTCCCACAGGATGGCCGAGACCCAATTTGCATGCCATATCGATATCTTCCGGGGACGCGACCCCTTCCTCCAGAAGCCGCATGGCTTCGATCCACATAATATGGAGTATCCGGTTCAAGACAAAGCCCGTCACGTCTTTCACTCTGATGGGGGCTTTCTCAATCTTGCGGCAGCATTCCATTGCAAAATCCACGGTTTCTTCATTGGTTTCAAGACCGGGAATTACCTCAACAAGCTTCATGACCGACGCGGGAGAGAAGAAATGGGTCCCCACGAAATTCCCGATACGCTCGGGCGTGACCGAAGTGGCGAGAAGCGTGATGGACATACTCGATGTGTTGGTGGCAAAGATGCATTCAGGCGCGCAGATTTTATCAAGCTGCGCGAAGACCTCTTTTTTTATTTGCAACGACTCGAAGACCGCTTCCACAACCAGATCGACATCTGAAAACAGACTGTATTGGTCCGTCGGTTCAATACGGGAGAGTATGGAATCTTTATCCTCTGCGGTAATAAATCCTTTTTTTATCTGCCGGTCCAGGACGCTACCGAGACGGCTCTTGCCGCTCTGAGCGAGGTCGAGCGTAGCGTCTTTCAAAAAAACCTCATATCCTGATCTGGCAAAACAAAGCGCAATTTCTGCACCCATCATGCCTGCGCCGACGACACCGACTTTATTTAAATCGTTCATACGTTAATCTCCTTTGTTCCCTGGCAACAATTCATGGCGCGGGAAACGCAACATCCTCTTTTTCCGCTACCATGTATCATTGAAAATCATATGGTTTCATACCCTTATCGCATTGCAACGTCATGCAAGGAATACGGTATGTTTCTAATCAACTCTGATTTTCGCCGCATAGAGCACTCACGCCATAACCGTCTCTTCTGCGAAATTCATACATCATAGTCATCAGAGTGCTCGCGCCGCTTGCGCCGGCAGTTCTGCCATGGGGCGGGGTTTCCCTGCGCCACTGGCAGCCGGGAGAATCGCCGCCAGCTGTTTTATTCCCCGTTCTTCCGCTTGTGACCTTTTCATAAGGATGATTGCCGAAGCTCCGGCATCCAGACCAGATGCGTTTCCCGCCGTTACGGAGGGGCTCTCGTAGATGGTCTTCAGTTGCGACAGCTTTTCAAGGGTAGCGTCAGGTTTCGGGAATTCATCTCTGTCGAAAATAATCGGGTCCCCTCTTTGCGGGGGAACGTCCACGGGTGTCAATTCATCCCTGAATCTTCCCGCCTTATCGGCATCCGCCCACTTCCCTTGTGAGCCCTGAGCCCATTCGTCCTGTTCTTTTCTGGAAAGTCCGTGTTCCCGCGCGATTTCGCCGGCGTCCTTTCCAAGAGGGGTGTTGTTCATATTCTCGGCACCCACAGCCAGGCATAGTTCCGCTTCATGGAGCAGGAGGGCTCTTCGGGAAGGATGGACGGCGGTAAGTGACGAACAGCATGCCCTGTCAAGGGTCAGTGACACGAGTGTATTCGGCAGTCCCGCCCTGAGAAGCGCCTGGCGGGCATTGACGTTGTCGTAAAGCGCCACTTCCACCTGATCGCACATTCCGTAATAGAGTTCGTCAATGTCTTCACCCCTGAGGCCCGCGCGTTTCAGACTCTCTTTTATAACCACGACACCGAGATTGGTGCTGTGAATTTGTTTAAGAGTCCCTCCGAATTTACTGAAGGGCGTTCGCACATCACTGACAATGACGATATCGTCTTTTGTGCTCATTGCGTTCGCCTTCCTTCCTCTGATGATATCAGTGAAAGTAACCGGTATATATATTCGGTGACGCGCCCTCTATTAACCTGTGGCACGCCACCGTTCCTTTCAAATAGTGCCCTTAAAAATAAAGCACGTGATTTCTTTCGGTTCCCGTCTTTTCCTGCCGAAAAGACCGAAGAGGAAGTCCCGGGTGATTCGATGAAAGAGCGGTATACACAACGATTGAAAACTCAGAAATCACGTAATTGAGACGCTGTGCCGCCGCAGGACATCAACGTGCAGACCATCGCGAGGGGAGAGAATGCGTTTATGCCTGCCTATTCGTACCAGGATCTGTGTTCTTTGAATTCCTGTATGAAATCATCGACCATTGCCGCGAGATCATATGAACTTTTCCAGCCCCATTCCCTGTTGGCTTTTTCGTCGGTGAATTCGAGCTGTCCGAGTTTCTTCAGAAGCGCCACTGCAGTCGGGTTTGATTCAAAACGGAGCTGTGCATCGGGTATTCGCTCCCGAATGATGGTGACCAGGTCATCGGCAGTATAAGGCGCGACGCCTTTTATATTGTAGACCCTTGTATCGAGATCCTTTTCATCTGCTTCGGCGAGCATCATTAATGCGCGCGCCGCATCCTTGAAATAGATGACGGCAACCTTGGTTTCGGGCTCGCAAAAGAGTTCGTAGGGATTTCCCTTCAGCGATTCCTCGATGGCCCAGCAGTTGTAAATCGACATGTGAGGCGTCTTGGCCCCGGGTCCCACGACCGAAGGGATGCGTATAGCCCTGAAATCAATACCGAATCGTATGGAATAGTACCGTCCGATGGTTTCGCACATGACTTTAGTCGTGCCGTACATGCTGGTGGGGTGTTGGACGCTGAAATCATTCACGGTGGGTGTTTCGATATCATTGCTGAAGGTTGCGATGGTGCTTCCGAAGATCACCTTTTTTACTCCCTCCAGTCTCGATGCTTCCAATATCTTGTATGTGCCGAGCAGGTTTATGTCGAAAGCCGACCAGGGATTTTCCTCCGAAGGAAGGGAAAGCAGGCCGCCAAGGTGAAAGATGGTATCGATCGAGTGCTCTCTTACACAATTGAGGATCTCGGAAATGTTGGTAAGGGATCCACGCACAAATTCATAGTTGCCCTCTAATTCTTTCAGCGCCCCACGAGGCGGTGCAATATCGTACAGGACGGGTGTTATCCCCTTGTCGATGAGGAGACGTGCAAGGTACGATCCCAGAAAGCCCGTTCCACCTGTGATCATCGTAGACATAATATAAACTCCTTAATTACCATAAATATAATTCACTGACATATTTGCAACTTCAGATAGCAGTGATGCCAAAAAGAGGGCGTCACGATAAAACCCTGTATCCTGTGACGCCCCCCATATGACGGTTGTTTCTTAAATATAATCCGTTATTACTTGATCCGCGTGCAACCGGTTTCTTCACAGGGAACTTCAATATCTTTCGCGGGTACCATCCACGCTTTGCCGACAAATGCGTGATCGTAATAGGGCGTACCCTTCTCGATTTCGGCCATCCAGATGGGAAGCTGTGTCTGATGATCGCAAGGTCTCATATACCATTCCCCTGCGGGGCCTTCGTAGGTCATGCCTTCCCAGGCAGTGATAATCTTGTCGACGTCAAAGGACCCGGCCTTCTTGACCGCTTCCGCCCAGAACATGGTTGCCGTGTAGGCTTTTCCACGGCAGTATGAGGGGTAATAGCCCTTCTTCGCGTAGAAGCCCTTCTTGAATGCCTCATTCTTTTCGCCGGGAATCGAGAGCATGTAAATTTCACTGGCGATGTGTCCCACAACGGCGTCATCATTGGCAACGCCCGCGATAAT
>CAYTUH010000184.1:1266-5783 GCA_964441165.1 uncultured Syntrophaceae bacterium | reverse complement strand
ATCTCAATGCCGCCGCCGGCGCCCGGCAGATCAACCCGCTTATCCTGCGCGCCGGCGCCATGATGGGCGTGGGTAGAGTGCGAGGCAGCTATGCCGTCCTGCTCCCCGGTGCGATGCCCCATATCATGACCGGTTTGAGGCTGGGCCTTGGGATCTCCTGGGCCTATCTCGTGCTGGGAGAATTGACGGGCGTTCCCGACGGGCTGGGCGCCGTCATCATGGATGCGCGCATGGTGGGGCAGGTGGATATGATCATCGTGGGGATGATCCTGATCGCCGTTGTGGGCAGGGTGAGCGACGGACTCCTGGTGGCGTTTCTCAAGCTCTCCTTTAAAAGCGCACGAAGAATGCCGTAGCATGGTGGTAACGGAATCATGAAACATTACCGGAGTCACGAGAAAAAGGCCCTCGATGTGGTGGATGTGACGAAACGGTTCGAGGTGAACGGTACCACCAGGACGGTGCTTTACAACGTCAGCTTCTCCGTTCAGCCGGGGGAATTGACCTGTATTGTGGGGCAGAGTGGATGCGGGAAAACGACCTTGTTGAATATCCTGGCCGGTTTCATGCCGCCGAGCTCCGGCGCTCTTTACGTTCGAGGCGTGCCCATACGGCATCCCGGTCCCGACCGGTGTGTGGTGTTTCAGGAGGATACCCTCTTCCCATGGTTGACGGTGCGGGAAAATATCGCCTTTGGTCTGAAGGGGCGCCGGAAAGAGAGAGGGTACATTGACCGGGAAGTAGACCGCTTCCTCTCGCTCGTGGGACTGGGGAAATACGAACACTACCTGCCCCGTGAAATTTCGGGCGGAATGAAACAGAGGGTGGAACTGGCCCGCGTGCTTATCCTCCAGCCCGACATCATACTGATGGACGAACCATTTGTCTCCCTCGACTACCGGACACGAAAGGAGATGCAGAACCTCCTGGTGGCGCTCTTGCGGGAATTGTCTCAGACCATCGTCTTTATTACCCACGATATCGATGAAGCCCTGATCCTTGCCGACAGGATCGTGATCATGGACACGGAGCCCGGTACGATTCACGAACAGCTTTCCATTCCCCTGGGAAGACCGCGGGATCTCGACGGGGGCGGCTGTGTTGTCTACAGGGAAAAGCTTCATCGGTTTCTCTGCGGGCGGCAGGACCCGCAGGAGGCTGCTCAGGCTTCCGTGCAGGAGGAATAACCCGTGAAGGGCATCAGGCATATTTTATGTGTATCGCTGGTATGGACTGTTCTGGCCGTGGCGGTTCCCGCCGGCGGGGCTGGTGAGGGCGATATCCTGTTTCGCGAGGACTTCAACGATCTCTCCCGGTGGAAGCCGTCCTATTTCCCGAAGATTGACCGGCACAGTTCCTATTCAATCGTTCATGATGATTCAGGATCATATTTGCAGGCGTCCAGCGATGCATCGGCGTCGGCGATTCTTTACAAAGAGAGGTTTGATGCAGGCCGTTATCCGCGGGTTCGGTGGCGCTGGAAGATCGAAAAGGTCTATGAGAAGGGAAATGCCGCCGAAAAGGCGGGAGACGATTATCCCCTCCGGATCTATATCGTGTTTCAGTATGACCCTGCAGAGGCATCCATTGCCGACCGGATTACCTTCGGTCTGGCAAAAACAGTCTACGGCGAGTATCCGCCCCACAGCAGTCTGAACTATATCTGGGCGAATCGTGCTCCCGTGGGGACTGTCATGGCCAACCCGTTCACGGCCCGGGCACGGATGATCGTGCTCGAATCGGGAAGTGGAAATGCCGGTCAGTGGGTGGATGAAGAAATCGATATCCGGGGCGATTACAGGACCGCCTTCGGCGCGTCGCCGCCCACGATTGCGGGGATCGCGATCATGAACGATTCCGACAACACGGGGGAGCGGTCGGTTTCATATGTCGACTTTATCGAAGTATTCCGATGAATAAGAACCGCTGTGTCGTCATGTTTGCACGGTATCCCGAAGCAGGGAAGGTGAAGTCTCGTCTGATCCCCTGCATGGGTGAAGAAAAGACAGCGTTGCTCTACCGGTGTTTCGTGAACGATTTGATCGATATGCTCGATGGGGGGTTGTTCTCCGTCAGGATTGCCTTTACCCCGGTGGAAAAGAGGGCGGAGATGGCATCATGCTTCGGCAACGGACAGGTCTACATGCCTCAGAAAGGCGTCGATCTCGGGGAACGGATGAAGCGGGCATTCATTGACTGCTTCGAAGCGGGGATTTCTTCCGTCCTCGTCATCGGAAGCGACCTTCCCGACCTGTCCCGTCACATCGTCGAGAAGGGGTTCAGCGTCCTTGAAGCGTGCGATTCCGTTATCGGTCCTTCCCGTGACGGTGGCTATTACCTGATCGGCTTTCGAAGGGACACCTTTCTTCCTGACATTTTTGACGGTATTGCCTGGGGGACCGGCACGGTCCATGAGAAGACGATGGAGGCACTGAACTCCCGGAAATCCCGTGTCTTCAGATTGCCCACTCAACGGGATATCGACCGGCCCGATGACCTGGCGCATTTTTTCAGGCGCAGCAGACGTGCCGGCAGGGTAGACTTGCGGACGATGCACTACCTCATGAAGGAGAAGATTTTCTGAAAAAAAAGAGGATCAAGGGAAACGGTGCGTCATGGTGTATACTTTTTCAGTCATCATTCCCGTCCTGCATGAATCGGCGTCAATCAACAGGACCATAGGTTATCTGAGGAATCTCGGGAGCGGAGAACCCCTCGAGATTATCGTCGTTGATGGAAGTCCGGAGGGCGATACGATTGCTGCAATCGTCGACAGGGACGTGAAGAGGCTGGTGGCCGGGACGGGGCGGGCTTTACAGATGAACCGGGGGGCTGCCCGTGCCGTCGGCCATATCCTTCTCTTTCTTCATGCCGATACGATCCTCCCGAAAAAGGCATTCCATCATATCAGGGAAGCGCTTTCCGCCAATGCCGCTGTGGCCGGTGCCTTTGATCTCGGCATGGATTCACCACGGCTGTCGTTGAAGATCATCGCAAAGATGGCATCCATACGATCCAGGGTTACCCGGATACCCTACTGCGACCAGGCTCAGTTTTTCAGAAGGGACTGTTTTGCCGCACTGGAGGGATTTAGGGATATGCCCGTCATGGAAGATGTGGATATCATGAGACGGATCAAAAAGAGTCGGAGGACCAGCCATATCATTCCGCAGCGGGTCAGGACATCGCCGCGCCGGTGGGAACGAGAAGGTCTGTTCCGCTGTACCCTCAGGAACTGGCTGCTGATAAGTCTCTATTACATGGGTGCCCGGCCGAAAACGTTGGCCCGGTATTACCGTTTCGGAACATAGCCGGGGTAAGGAGACGTTCGTCCTGTGCAGAAATTTCCGTTTACGGATTCCTTCCCGGTATAAGATTTCGTAAATTTTGAGTTTTGCATGCACTGGGGCGGGAATATGTCTTGACAGTGTTTTTTGCTTTTCCTATACTCCTTTCTCAAAATCTATATTCTATCCCCGGCATCTGAACACGCAGGGCCGATCTTTTATAAACATGGCGACGAGCCGTGATGATAAGAAATACCACACACCGAATGCACGCATTCATGAGATTGCAGAAGAAAGGTACTTTTGCGACGGGAAAGAAAGGGATCTGGGATGATGGAGCGGACGAGGAAAATGACCATCCTGATAGTGGAAGATGAGACGATAATAGCCCGTGACATTCAGGGCAAATTGAAGGCCCTGGGATACGACGTTCCCCGGCTTGCCGCTTCGGGTGAAGAAGCAATTGCCGCGGCAGAAGAACTCAACCCCGATCTGGTGTTGATGGACATCGTGATCAGGGGGAATGTCGATGGGATAGAGGCGGCCGACCGTATCTATTCGCACTTGCATATACCGGTTATCTACCTGACGGCCTATGCCGACGAAAAAACCCTGGCACGGGCAAAAGTCACCGAACCCTTCGGATACATATTGAAACCCTTTGAAGAACGGGAATTGCACAGCACCATCGAGATGGCGCTTTACCGGCACAAGATGGCCCGTGCCCTGAAGAGGAGCGAGGAGAAGTACCGGACCATCGTCGAGAGCATCGAAGACGGGTATTTCGAGGTTGACCGCCGGGGCAATCTTGAATTTTTCAATGAATCGCTCTGCCGGATCATGGGGTACAGCCGTGAAGAAGTGAAGGGAATAAACAACCGCCAGTATATGGACGGAGAAAACGCCTCAAAGGTCTACGAGGTCTTTAACCGGGTCTATCGGAGCGGCGAACCGATGCAGGCCTTTGACTGGGAGATCCTGAGAAAAAGCGGGGAGCGGCGGTTCATCGAAGCCTCGGTGTCGCCGGTATGGAATTCCGTTGACAAGCCGGTGGGGTTCAGAGGTGTCGTCAGGGATATTACGGACCGGATACTGGCCGGAGAGAATCTCCGGAAAATTGAGGATTTAAACCAGCATATTATTGATGCAATTCCGGACATCCTTATCCGCTGCAAGGGTGACGGAACTCTGATTGATATCAGGGCACCGGATGAGAGCCTTCTTTTAGCC
>CAYTUH010000184.1:0-1256 GCA_964441165.1 uncultured Syntrophaceae bacterium | reverse complement strand
GCAGAGTTATGACAAGCTGCACGGCACCCTTGAAGGAACGATCCAGGCGCTTGCGTCGGTGGTGGAAATCCGGGATTCATACACCTCGGGTCACCAGCGTCGGGTCGCACAGCTTGTCGTGGCAATAGCCGAAGACATGGGGCTGTCGGAAGAACGGATCCAGGGACTGCGAATGGCCGCAATTGTCCACGATATCGGCAAGATCAACGTACCCGCGGAGATACTGAGCAAGCCGGGACGCCTGACACCGACGGAGTTCGCCCTTATTAAAACCCATCCCGACGCGGGGTATGAGATATTGAAAGAGATCGATTTTCCCTGGCCCATTGCCGATATCGTGGGACAGCATCATGAGAGGATGGACGGATCGGGATATTCGAAGGGCCGCCATGACGATGAAATCATGATGGAGGCACGTATCCTTGCCGTGGCCGATGTGGTGGAGGCCATCGCCTCACATCGTCCCTATCGGCCGTCCCTGGGCATGGACCGGGCCTTGGAGGAAATTACCCAGTACAGGGGCGTGACATACGATGCCGACGTGGTCGATATCTGTATCTCCCTCTTTCGTGAAAAGGAATTTACGCTGAAGTAGTGCGTCCCCGGGGAGAGTGGCGGGGACGGGCATAATGCCGCTCCGGCATCGGTCCCGTTCTTTTTCAACGTTCCCGCGCCGATTTACCCCCTCCGTAAGTGCCATCTTCCTTGTTGCGCAGTTTCTTTCGCGCAATGCCGACGATCAGGGTCAACAGTATAATCACGATCAGGAGGGCGAGTATGAGCCCCCAGGGGATCCTTCCCTGGGTGATGCCCTTTGTGAGGGCGTCGGCACCTACCACATAGAGTACCGTTCCCGGCAGCATGCAGAGCCATGACCAGAACGCATACGTCCAGAAGGGAACCCCTGTCAGGCCGAATCCGTAATTGAGCAGATTGAAGGGAAAGAGGGGGACAAGCCTCGTCAATGCGACAATGATGGCGCCGTGATCTTCCGTGAGTTTGTCGAGTTTCATGAACTTCTCATTGGAAGAGAGCCACCCGACCACGGCATTCCGTGCAAGGTATCGTGAAATGATGAAGGCAAGGCTTGCACCCATCGTCGAACCGATACTTACCCAGACCGTTCCCATGACCGAACCGAAGAGCGCACCGGCGGCCAAGGTGATCGCGGAACCGGGTATTGCGGCGATGACGGCAAGCGTATAGAGACCGACAAAGACGAGTGGGCCGAGGGTGCCGAGGCTTGCGATCCACCC
>CAYTUH010000183.1:0-5786 GCA_964441165.1 uncultured Syntrophaceae bacterium | reverse complement strand
AAATTAACGTGACGTCTGACGCCATTCTTATAGGGGCGGTAGGGCGTCTTTCCGGGGAAAAGGGAATGGACATTCTTGTCGATGCGATGCCGCGCATTCTCAGTGAATTTCCTTCCCTGACCCTTCTGATAGCCGGTGTCGGGCCTTTAAAGAATCTGCTTGAAAGAAGAGCCCGCGATCAAGGGGTCGGTGCCCATATTCATTTTCTGGGGTACCGGAATGATATTGAGCGGTTATTGCGGGACATCGATCTTCTCGTGATGCCCTCTAAAACGGAAGGCTTTCCGCTCGTCCTTCTTGAAGCGATGGCTTCGGGGGTGCCGGTGGTGGCATCCAATGTCGGGGGGATTCCCGAGATCGTGAGCGACAGGAATGAAGGTATCCTGGTGCCGCCCGGCGATTCCATGCTCCTGGTTGATCCGGTAATTGAGATTCTGAAGAATAGTGCTTTGAGAGAAGATATGGGCATAAAGGCAATGAAGAAGGTGTCACAACACTTTCCACTTGAAAAGATGCTTCTGGAGCTGAATGATATTTACAGGGCGCATTCATGAAAGAACCGCCGCAGTCGGCAATGGTATGTACGTTTGTTGAATAATAAGGGCGAGAAAATCGTCCCGGTTCGAAGATGATGAAAACACAAAGAGAATCCATATTGATCATTCTGGTTGCGGGGATCGGCGATCTTGTGATGGCCTCGAAAAGTTTGCGGGCCATCAGGAGAGGGCATCCCGATGCGGTTATCGACCTTGTCACAACGTCTGACGCGGTGCCGATTGCAAAGATGTATCCCTCCATCGACCGGGTCTGGTCCTTTCCCATTCGGGAGTTGAGAACTGACAAGACCTATTTTCTGGAGGTGGTGAAACTGCTGAGAGGATTGAGAAAAACCACCTATGATTATGTCGTGAATCTTTTCCCTGTGAATACCTGGTCCGGCGGCCTGAAAATGGGATGTTTTTTCGCTGCTCTCAAGGCCGGAGTGAAAATCGGTCACGACCATCACGCCTTTGGATTGTTTGTCGACCGGAAAGTGCCTTCGAAGATATTTCAAATGCATAGAGTGGATGCAATGACTGAAGTGGCATGCATGATGGGCGGGGTTCCGGACGACAGGGGCCTTGAGATTTTCTGGGATTGGTCAACTGAAGTTGGATGCAGGAGTTTATTCGAGGAAAAAGAAACTGAAAGCGGCTGTCGGGCATTCGTGGCCGTAAACCCCGGAGGCGACCGGGCGACAAAACGCTGGAGCCCGTCCTGCTTTGCTTCTGTTGCCGACAGGATTGCCGACGCCTTCGATACACGGATCTTTATCCTGGGTGGGCCGGGTGAGGAAGAAGCGGGAGAAGAAATCAAGACGATGATGACGGCGGAGGCCGAAAACTGTGCGGGAAAACTTACGCTGCCACAGCTTGCCTATGTCCTGAGCAGGTGCGATCTGCTTGTTACGAACGACAGCGGGCCCATGCATATCGCGGCGGCCGTCGATACGTCGGTTGTCGCACTCTTCGGTATGGGAAATCCGGCGCTGGTAAGACCCTACATGAATTCCGGGCGGCACCGCATTATTTATAAAGACCTTGATTGCCAGCCCTGTCATAGGATAGAATGCCGCACCTTCCGATGTTTAAAAACGATAACGCCTGATGAGGTATATGAAAAAAGTGTAGAAGTATTGACAGCGTGCTGTTCAATAAAAAACAGGTAATTCTGGCGGATGTTTCTTGTTGAACCGTGAAAACGGTGTTTCATGCGGGAATGAGATGATACGGGTTCTTCACATTCACACACTTCCGGTAGTCAGCGGGTCAGGCATCAACACGTTCCTCTCAATGGAGGGGATGGACAGGAATACCTTTGAAGTCGAGCTTGCCTGTGCGCCCGGAGGAGATCTGATCGATCTCGTACAGCGTCATGGCATGAAGGTGCGGCCTTTCAGGAACCTGGTTCAACCCCTTGACCCTGCCCGGGATCTGAGGGCGCTTGTCGATCTGGTCAGGTTTCTCCGGGAAAATTCTTATCATATCGTTCACACCCATAATTCCAAGGGCGGTTTCATCGGCCGCCTTGCCGCGCGGCTGGCGGGAATACCCGTCATTATCCATACGGTTCACGGCTTTGCCTTCCATGACCAGGAGCCTTGCTGGAAACAACATCTTTATCTTAATTTGGAAAGAATAGCCTCCCACTGGTGCGATGCAATGATATTCATATCTCAGCCCCTCATTGACTGGGCGGTGCGTGAGAAGGTGGCAGGGTGCGGGAAGATCGAAAAGATATACAGTGGTATTCAGCTCGACAGATTTCAGCCTGTTGGGGGCTATGAGCAAAGAGAGATCAGGAAGAAGTGGGGGATTTCACCGGATGATGCCATCATCGGCATCGTCTCGAAACTCTGGGAAGGGAAGGGACACAGTGTTCTTATCGATGCCTTCGCAGAGATAAAAGGGAGTATCGCCCGGTCGAAACTACTTATTGTCGGTGAAGGCCATCTTTACGAAGATCTGTGTAAGAGGGCACGAGACCGAGGGGTGAGTGATGATGTCATTTTCACGGGATTCCAGAAGGATGTGGCTCCGCTGATTGCGGCATTCGATGTGGCCGTTCTTCCGTCCTTCTTTGAAGGGATGGGCCGGGTGCTGCTTGAGGCCATGGCTATGGAAAAACCCGTGGTGGCAACCCGGGTGGGCGGAATCCCCGATGTAGTGGAAGGCGGGGTCACGGGTATTCTTGTGAGCCCTGGTAAGAGCGGTGAACTTGCAGGTGCAATAATGAGATTGCTCGGGGACAAGGAACTCTCTCGGGAAATGGGGGTGGCAGGGCGCAGAAGAATTACCGACCGCTTCAGTGCTGATTTCATGGTGAAGGAAATAGAAAGGGTGTACCGAACTGTCATGGATCGTAAGGGTGTTTCCAATGAAGATTCCTAAGATAATCTGGCGCATACTTGTCGGCAGCCTTATGGTGCTGATGGCCCTCCCGCCGGTGAGATTGTTTTATTTCTCATTGGGAATGAGGTGGTGCTACATTCTGCTTTTCTCCCTGCTGGCGGCCTATTTCTTTACGCCTATCTGCCGGTCCCTTGCCTTCAGGCTGGACATCCTCGACCGGCCGGGCGGCAGGAAAATCCACCGGGATCCGACGGCGCTCCTGGGCGGTATGGCAATCTGCCTTGCCTTTTCGCTTTCCCTCCTGCTGAACGGCATATTCCTGCCGGGCATGAAGATCATGCTGGCAGGTGCGGCCCTCATTTTCGTCATGGGCCTCTGGGATGATGTCAGACCCCTGCGGCCCCTCGTAAAGTTGTTGTTCCAGATTCTGATTACCCTTGGCGTCGTTGTCTGGGGCGACATCAGGCTCACCTTTTTTACGCACTACGCATGGGCACCCTTTATCAACATCCCCCTGACGGTTCTGTGGATTGTGGGATTGACGAACGCCCTGAATTTCTTTGACGGCCTTGACGGCCTCGCCACGGGAATGTCAACGATTGCAGCGTTCTTCATGGGGATAATGGCCTTTGAATCGAATCAGCCCGCCCTTGGCTGGCTGGCGATTGCTCTGATGGGGGCATGTGTCGGTTTCATGCCATTTAATCTCAGAATCGGAAAACCCGCCCTGATTTTTCTCGGAGATGCCGGCAGCACCTTTCTCGGATTCACTCTGGCGGGTCTTGCGGTGATCGGCGAATGGTCGGCAAACAGCCATTTCGTGTCGCTGACGGCGCCTGTCCTGATATTCGGCGTCCTGATCTTCGACATGCTCTATGTGACGCTGTCACGGGTCCGGAACAGCAAAAGCGGAAATATCCTGAAATTGCTCATGACTCCCGGAAGGGACCACCTCCACCACCGGCTCCTTTGTATGGACTTTTCAGCCAAAGAAGCAGTCTTCGTCATCTTTACCGTATCCGCCTGTCTGGGGGTGAGTGCCCTCATTATCATGGATCAGAATTTCATTGACGCCCTGCTCGGACTGTTTCAGGCGGCGCTGATCCTGACGACCATAGCCATCCTGATGATCAAGGGACGTGAACGTGCCTGATGAGGCGAGACGCATGCACCTCCGCTTCCGCCGGTACTCGATTCCGGTGTTTCTGACGGTAATATCGCTTCTTTTCTATTTCCCTGTTCATGCCCGGGAATATCATCAGGTTGCCGGCCTCATCGATTTCCGAACGGCTTACAGCGATGGTGCCTATGGACTTGAAACCCTCGTGAGGCTTGCCCGGGAACGGGGGTTCCGGCTTCTTTTTCTGAACGATCACGACCGCATGGCCCTGGAATACGGCCTTCCGCCCTTCCGGAATCTCTGCAAAGTGAGGGCGGAATTGGACTCGATTAATAGAGCCGGCGTCCGGGGATACCTGGCGAAGATTAAGGCGGTACAGGTTGAATATCCCGATATGATCATCATCCCGGGTTCGGAGACGGCATCGTTCTATTACTGGTCGGGCAATCCCCTCATGGGCACCCTCACGGCTCATGACCACGAGAGGCGATTTCTCACCATCGGCATGGATGAGCCTGGCGACTACGAAAATCTTCCCATTATTCACAACAGCGGGTTCGAGGCCTACGGTCTCCCCCTTTTCTGCCTGATCATGCTGGCGGGTTGTGCCGGAGCGCTCTGGATTGTAAAACGACAGGTGGGCCGGCGCGGCTGGATACTCCTCTTCCTTGTGCTCTTTCTTGTCCTGTACCTGTTCGACACGATCCTGCTCAGAAGCGGTCCCTTTGATCAGTACCACGGTGACCGGGGAATGAAACCATATCAGCATGCCATCGACTACGTCAACGACCGGGGCGGAATGGTCTTCTGGAACTATCCGGAGACACGATCAGGCGTGAGAAAGTTGGGCCCCATACATGTGAATACGCAACCCTATCCGGAGGTCCTTTCGGAGACGGTGAATTACACAGGGTTTGCCGCGCTCTACGGCGAAAGGATTACCGTCACTGAACCGGGCGATACCTGGGATAAGGTCCTCACGGCGTACTGCGAAGGTGAAAGAAACGAGCCTGCCTGGGGAATTGCCACAGCCGACTACCACAGTGAAGCAGGCGCCGGCGGGAAGCTGGGGAATTATGTGACCACATTCCTCGTGGAAAATGATCGGCCAGAGGATGTCCTCGATGCGATGAGACGGGGGCGCATGTATGCCTACCGGGGAAAATACCCCCAATCGGTCCGGCTTGACCGGTTCACCGTGAGCGCTCTGAGGGGAGATGGGGAGGCGGTATCGGGAGACACCATTACCATGGCGGGAATTCCGAAAATAAAGATAGAAATGCAGAGTCAGGACGGCTCGGAAAGGCCGGTGGAGGTGCGACTGATACGGTCGGGAAGCCTTGTCAGGACCTTCCGCGGAACACTGCCGCTTCGCATCGACTGTACCGATCGATATTACGAACCGGGGCGTACCATATATTACCGGCTCGAGATGCGGGGATACGGAAGACTTGTGTCGAATCCCATATTCGTCACCTTTGCCGAAAAGGCCTCAGTTTTCCGTGACGATCCTGGAAAAGTCGGCAATCCTGAAAAAGAGGGCTGATATCTCATAGAGGAGTGAAAGCCTGTTGAATCTGACGGCCTCGTCTTCCGCCATGACGAGGACGGTATTGAAAAAGGCGTCCACGGGTTTTCGCAAACGCGCGATCTCGCTCAGCGCGGCGCGACGGTGCACGTCGGCCACGATGCCTCGAACCTGCCCGACGACGTGGATGCCGTCATCCACACCGGTGCGATCTGGGCGGAGAACCCGGAGTTCGTCCTCGCCAAGC
>CAYTUH010000182.1:2165-5788 GCA_964441165.1 uncultured Syntrophaceae bacterium | reverse complement strand
GCCTCCCGCATGCGGTCTAAAAGCCACTCCATATCATCCTTGATGGTGCATGCGACATCCGGCAGCAGGCAGGCGTAGCAGCCCTTGCACGGTTTTATCGACAGCGCGGGAAGCCTGACGAGCGACACCTCCCATTCTTCTCCGAGCCTCTCTCCCAGGGCCTTTACCACAATCTCGCAATTCCCGACCTTCCGGTATGACGCCACAATCCCCAGCAGTTTTTTCATCATTCCCCTCCCCTGTCGTTCTCATCATCCTGTGTGTCCCGTGGATATGCCCGATTACTTAGAGGGAAAGACCGGCCGGGTCAAGAAAAAAGCTGTGAAAATTACAGCGGTCAGCCGTCAGCGGCCGGCTTTCAGCAAAAAGAATG
This sequence comes from uncultured Syntrophaceae bacterium, assembly GCA_964441165.1. GTDB lineage: Bacteria > Desulfobacterota > Syntrophia > Syntrophales > UBA2210 > CAYTUH01. Next base: position 5,415 of record CAYTUH010000182.1, on the reverse strand, counting down.
AAAAAGCAGGAATTTAGAAGCACGAAGGCGGAAGTAAGAATAAAAACAGTGTGTTGTTCTTAATCCATCAATCCATGATCCGAGTCGTTGCTCTCAGCTGTCCCTAAAGAATCGAGATACAAAACTGTTTGTGAAGGGAAATCCGGCGCGTCATGAACGACGGCGCCGGATGATTTCATGAACTGTTTCGATACGTCCCTGTCGTAACAATCGGCAGTTGAGGCCGTGGTGTCCAGCCGCCCCCCGGGCTCCCGCCCGTCGGCATGTAACAACGGCCTTCCTCCCCGGGTCTCCTCGCCGTGGCACTGCCTTGTATTTTTCAGATACTCCGTCGAAGGCCGGACATCCCTTTGCGCCTCCGGTTTTCCCATGGAATGAATACCCCGTTACCGGTACAGCATCATGCCTTTACAAAAACATAGGTCAGCCGGTCATTCGGCGTCCGTGCGGTCACCGTCTTCATCTTCATGCCCACGGCAAGCTCATCCTCGGGAACCGATGCGTCGATCCGGCCGAATACCTTGTAGTCGCCGTAGTCCACCACCGCAATGGTGTAGGGAACCTCCTCGGTGAATCCCGTGGGCGCATACCGAAGCGTGCTGTAGGTGGCCAGCTCCCCCGATCCCGTTACCTCGAACCACTCCATGTCACTTGCCAGCGAGTGATAACAGTCCGCCCGCGGGGGGAAAAAGAGCCGCCCGCATTCCCTGCACCGGGTGCCCATGATCTTGCCCTGCTCCAGGTAATCGATAAAATCATTCACGTGGGTGATGCCGGCAAAGCTCACCGTACCGAATTTGCTGAATCTATTATCTGTTTCCTTTTTCGCCATGATTACTCTCTCCCAAAGATCGTTACGTTTCCGTACAAGCCGACGCCGCCGATGTTGTGGACCAGCCCGATAACCGGGTTCTCCACCTGTATATCGCCGGCTTCACCCCGCAACTGCCTGAAGATGGTCCTGATCTGTGACCCGCCGGTCGCACCGACGGGATGCCCCTTGGAAAGAAGCCCGCCATCCACGTTCACGGGAATGCTGCCTTCCTTGTAGGTCTCTTTCGCCGCGATCAGATACCGCCCTTCTCCGGGTTTCGCAAAACCGAGATTCTCGTAGGCCATCATTTCGGCAATGGTGAAACAGTCATGTACTTCGGCAACGTCGATATGCTGGGGAATAACGCCGGCCATCCTGTACGCCTGCCTGCCCGCTTCTATCCCGACGGACAAGCCGGAAAAACCTTCACGAACAGCCATATTGACCGGCGCCGACGCCGCCCCGATACCCAGAATCCAGACCGGCTTGTCACAGAGGGCCTTCGCCTTCTCCTCGTTCGCAACGATGATGCAGGAACTGCCGTCGGCGTTGGCGCAGCAGTCACCTCCCCGCAGGGGACTCGCCACAGGACCGCTGATAAAATTCTCCGGGTCGTTGAACATCTCCATCGTCACCGGCTTGCGGTAGACCGCCTTGTCGTTGAGCTGCCCGTAGGTGGCCGCCTTGACACGGATCCGCGCCAGATCTTCCAGGGTGGTCCCGTATTGTGCCATATGGGCCTGGGCATGCATGGCATAGTAGGCCGGCATCATCGTGCCGAAGGGCGATTCCCACAGAATATCGGCACCTCGCCCCATTCTCTCCTGCGACTCGGCCGAGGAAATCTGCGACATGATCTGCACGCCGAGCACCATCACCACATCATGAAGACCCGATTTCACCAGGGAATAGGCAAGGCGAACGCCCGAACTGCTGGATGAACAGAGCGATTCAACATAGATGGTCGGCTGGGGATTCAGTCCCAGATACTCGACGATAACTCCCGCCGGCGACCGCTGCTTGTCATATTCAGGCGCCGAACAGACGATCGTTGCATCGATGTCACTGTTGGTAATGGCCGTGCCCTCCAGCGCATCCTTGTAGCCCTCAAAAACCAGCTCGCGTAAAGAACCGGGATACTTCCTCGAAAAAACACTCTGACCGGCTCCTATTATTGCAACTCTACTCATTTCGATCTTTCCTCCTGTATTGCTACTCCTTATCGTTTCGGAACAGAAAACCCGATCATCACTCTTTTATTCCCCTGTAAATTCAGGTTTTCTCTTCTCCAGAAAAGCGTGTATACCCTCTCTGGCATCATGTGTATTATACGCGTCTCTATACAGCTTTGATGAAAGCTTCGCGGCGTCATCCATTTCAAGATCAAAGGCCTTATTGATGGCCTGCTTTGCCAGATTCATGGATGCAGGTCCTTTTGCGAGTTCCCTCGCAAGTTTCATTACCTCATCCATAAGAGTTTCTTTTGAAACAACAGCATTCACCAGCCCTATTCTTTCCGCCTCAGCCGCATCAATCATGCGACCTGTATAGATTAATTCTTTTGTCTTCCCGGTACCGATAAGACGGAGAAGCCTGATAGTGGCCTCATAACCGGCGATAAGGCCGACCTTGACTTCACTCTGACCGAACTTGGCATTATCACTGCAAATCCGGATATCACAGGCAACCGCCAGCTCGCATCCGCCACCCAAGGCCCAGCCGTTTACAGCGGCAATCACGGGAACCCTCATCTTCTCAACGAATGAAAAAAGGCTGCCGCTGCGCTCGGATCCCTTCACTAAATCATCAATAGCAGCGTCTTTCATCGGAGCAATATCACCACCGGCCATAAAGGCTTCTCCGGCGCCTGTTATAACGGCAACTCTGACATCTTTTCTGGAATCAACTTCCTCGAGCCTCTGATAAAGGTCCTCTCGAACCTCCCGGCTGAGTGCATTCCGTTTTTCCGGTCGATTTATTGTTATAACGGCAATTCTGTCAGTAATTTCCAATTTGACCGTATCCAAGACGTCTCCTCCTTTGTATTCGCTGCCGGGAAAACCCCTTCGGGAAGGCTAAAACTTGATATCCTTCCGCGGCTTCTTCTCTCCGGAGGTATAGTCGTACCAGCCCTTGCCCGTTTTCCGTCCCAGATCGCCGCTGATCGCCAATTGCTCCATTGTCCGGTTAGGACGCCATTTCACATCCCGATACCCCTCATAGAGCGTCTTCGACACATTCAGCGCAACGTCCAGCCCGACAAAGTCTTCCAGCTCGAAGGGCCCCATGGGAAGTCGCAAGCCGAGTTTCAAGGCCGTATCTATATCTTCAACGGTTGCCACACCTTCCATGAGACAATTCTTTGCCTCATTTCTCATGGCATTGTTGATCCGGTTCACCAGGAATCCCGGGACGTCCTTCACCCGCACGCTCTCT
>CAYTUH010000182.1:0-2155 GCA_964441165.1 uncultured Syntrophaceae bacterium | reverse complement strand
CATCCGCTTCACGATGGCCTCGGTCGCCTCTATCGTCTCCGGCGATGTCTTGAGTCCCCGGATGATTTCCACCAGCACCATGACCGGCACGGGACTGAAAAAATGCATGCCGATGAACCGGTCGGGCCGGCTGACGGCGGCCGCCAGCCTGGTGATGGAAAGGGACGAGGTGTTGGTCGCAAAGATCACCTCGGGCCGGCAGATGCCGTCGAGCGTCTGAAAAATCCCCCGCTTCACGTCGAAATCCTCGAAGGCCGCCTCTACGACGAAATCGACACCGGCGGCGTCTTCCAGATCCGCACTGGCTGTCACCTTCGCCATGAGGGCATCCTTGTCGCCCTCGCTCAGTTTCCCCTTCTTGACCTGGCGGTCGAGATTGCCCGAGAGGGTCGCCACACCCCGCTTCGCCAGTTCTTCCGTCGTGTCGTTCAGCATTACGTCGTACCCGGCCTGAATCGCCACCTGCGCGATGCCGGACCCCATGAAACCCGAGCCGACCACCATAATCGTCTTTATTTCCATTGTTCTTTCTCCTCGTTCTATCCTGTCCCTGTAACAGGCTCCCTACCGGCCGGTAAATGCCGGCTTACGCTTTTCAATAAAGGCCTTGGCGCCCTCTTTCTGATCCTCCGTCCCGCAGAGGTAGCTCCAGTGGAGGGATTCGAGATCCAGTCCCTCGTGGAGGGTCATGTTGAGGCCGTGGTTGATCGTTTCCTTGGCGGCCCGCACCGCAAGAATCGGCTTCGCGGCGATGACGGCGGCCATCTTCTTCGCTTCCGCCATGAGGTCCTCGGGCTCGACCACCCTGTTCACGAGACCGATTGCCGCGGCCCGTTCGGCGTTGATGAACTGTCCCGTGTAGATGAGTTCCTTGGCGATACCCGCACCGACGAGCCGGGGAAGACGCTGGGTCCCGCCCCCGCCGGGAATGATGCCGAGGTTGATCTCGGGCTGGCCAAACTGGGCCTTCGTGGAGGCGATCCTGATATCGCAGCTCATGGCAAGTTCAAGTCCCCCGCCAAGACAGAACCCGTTGACGGCGCAGATGACGGGTCGCACGAAGTCTTCCATCAACTGGTAGAGGGGACGGGTCTTCGACAGCCGGATCCGTGCCTTTTCCTGTGTCAACTCCGGAAAGGACTTGATGTCGGCACCGGCCACAAAGGCCTTCCCCGTTCCCGTCAAAATCACCACCTTGATCTCCTCCAGCTTCCCCCGCAGTTCCTGCATCACCGCCAGAAGCTGCTCACGCACCGCGTCGGACAGCGGATTCATGGGAGGATTGTTGATGGTAACGATGGCAATCTCCTCTTCGATCACATAGGTAACAAATTGCTCACTCATACGCTGGTCTCCTCTCCTGCAAAAACGATGCATCCGCCCGAAGTCGACACCAGTCTCCGGACGGACGCATCACACCAATCTTGTTCTCCGCGCCGCCGCCCGCTGATGCGGGCACGCAGACACGCACTCCGGGGGGCTATTCTCCGGTTCCTATGTCACCCTTCATCAGGGAACGGGCAATGGTGATCCGTTGGATCTCCGATGTTCCCTCGTATATACGCGGGGCCCGAACCGCCCGGTAGAGACGGTCGATCTTGCAGCCGTCGATGAGACCGGACCCGCCCATGATCTGCAACGCCTCGTCGACGACGCGGCTCGCCATTTCGGTGGCGAAGAGTTTCGCCATCGAGGCCTGGCCGATGGTCCTTGCCGGATGGTAGATGTCGGTCAGCGCCGCGGCCTGGCTCACCAGCAGCCGGGCAGCCTGAATATTGGTAACCATATCGGCCAGCTTGAATTGAACGGCCTGGAATTCTGCGATTGGCCTGCCGAAGGCCTGCCGCTGGCGGGCGAACTTCAGGGCTTCCTCGTAGGCCGCCTGGGCGATACCCACGGTGGCGGCCCCAACGGAGCAGCGGCACACATCGAGTGTCGTCAGGGCGATCCGCATCCCCTTGCCCGGCTCACCGATCAGGTTCTCCTTGGGAAGACGGTAATTCTCGAGAATGATCTCGTACCCGGGGTGTGAGGCCACCAGGTTCATGATCTTCGTGGTCAATCCGGACTGCGGGGTCTTGGCATCCATGATAAAGGCCGTGATTCCCCTGCCGCCGGCGGATGGGTCCGTCTTGGCGTAGATGCTGCACATCTC
>CAYTUH010000181.1:3867-5810 GCA_964441165.1 uncultured Syntrophaceae bacterium | reverse complement strand
CGACGCCGTGTCGCTCCGGACGAGCAACCGGAACTTTCTGGGCCGTTCGGGCACGAAGAGCGCCCAGGTCTTTCTCGTCAGCCCCGAAACGGCTGCCGCCGCGGTCATCACGGGCGTCATCACCGATCCCCGCACCCTCGATATGCCCTATCCCGCCGTGGAGATGCCGGAAGCGTTCCTTGTCGATGATTCCATGATTCTGCCGCCCCCCCCCGACCCCGCCGATGTCCGGATATACCGGGGTCCCAATATCGGTGAACCGCCCGTCAACGACCCCCTTCCCGAAACGATTTCGGGCATCGTCACCATCAAGGTCGACGACAATGTTACCACGGACCACATCATCCCGGCGGGCTCACGGATGAAGTACCGGTCGAACGTGCCCCGGTACTCGGAATTTCTCTTCGAGGTTATCGATCCCGGATTCCATGACCGGGCGCAGGACATCAGGGATTCGCATCGGCACAATATTATCGTCGGCGGCGTCAGTTACGGCCAGGGATCGTCCCGGGAACATGCGGCGCTCTGTCCCATGTTCATGGGTGTCAAGGCCGTACTTGCCAAATCTTTTGAGCGGATACACGCGGCCAACCTGATAAACTTCGGCATCCTGCCGCTGACCTTCAAAAACGAAGACGATTACGATACCATCGCCCAAGGCGACGAACTGGAAATCCCCGATGCACGACAACGGATTGCCGCAGGCGAACCGCTGATCGTGAAAAATCGTACCCGGGATAGCGACATACCCGTTGACTGCACCCTTTCCGAAAGGGCGCGGAACCTCGTCCTTGCCGGGGGAATGCTTTCATACATCAAGTATAAAACGAACCATTGAATGAGGAGAGAGCTCTATGAGTACCAGGATTATTGTGAAGACACCGATTGTGGAGATGGACGGAGACGAGATGACCAGGATCATGTGGAAGATGGTCAAGGAGAAACTCCTCCTTCCCTATCTCGACATGAAGCTCGACTATTACGATCTGGGCCTGGCGAAGCGGGACGAAACGGAAGACCAGGTGACGGTTGATGCGGCGCAGGCCATCATGAAGCACAGGGTCGGTGTCAAATGTGCCACCATTACCCCCAATGCCGACCGGGTCAAGGAGTACGGCCTGAAGAAACAATGGAAGAGTCCCAATGGTACCATCAGGGGAATACTTGACGGCACCGTCTTCAGGGCGCCCATTCTGGTGGAGAATATCAAGCCGGCCGTACGGAACTGGAAGAAACCAATTCACATCGGACGACATGCCTACGGTGATGTTTACAAGAACCAGGAAATACGGGTTCCCGGACCGGGTACCGGCGAACTGGTCTTCACTCCCCGTGAGGGCGGCGAGCCGATCCGGCGGGTAATACAGGAATTCGACGGGCCGGGCATTCTGCAGGGTGTTCACAACACGGTCCCCTCAGTCCGGAGTTTTGCCACCGCCTGCTTCACCTATGCCCTGGACCAGCAGATCGATCTCTGGTTCAGCACGAAAGATACCATTTCGAAGACCTACGACGCCCTGTTCCGGGAAATCTTCGAGCAGGAGTATGAAGCCGCCTGGCGGGAGAAATTCGAAGCGGCGGGGATCGAATATTTCTATACGCTGATCGATGATGCCGTGGCGCGGATCATGAAGTCGGCGGGGGGGATGCTCTGGGCCTGTAAAAATTATGACGGCGACGTCATGTCCGACATGCTGGCCTCAGCCAACGGCAGTCTCGCCATGATGACGTCCGTCCTGGTGTCGCCGCAGGGATATTTCGAATACGAAGCCGCTCACGGCACGGTGCAGAAGCACTACTACAAGCATCTGGCCGGAGAAGAGACGTCGACGAACTCCATGGCCCTGATTTTTGCCTGGACCGGCGGGCTGAAAAAACGGGCGGAACTCGACGGAACCCCTGCGGTGTCGGACTTCGCCCGGTCCCTTGAAGAGGCGGCCGTC
>CAYTUH010000181.1:0-3857 GCA_964441165.1 uncultured Syntrophaceae bacterium | reverse complement strand
TCATGACCGGTGATCTCATGCTGGTGGCGGAGCCCGATCCGAAGAACAGACGCGTCCCGACGGAAGCGTTCATAGACAGTATCAAGGAGAACCTCGACAAAAAATTATAAGGGGGAACCATGGCGCAAAGAGCAATCAGGGAAGCCGACGGAAAAAGGATGATGGCCCGCCTTCTGGGAGAATACACGGGCGGCCGTTTCAGACTGCGGAATCGGTTCATATCGGTGAGTGCCCGCACCAATATCGGGAAACTCCCCAACCGGTACAAGTGGTTGCTCAAGGAGAAGCTGGTAGTGAAGCCGGATCAGCTCGTCAAGCGGCGGGGCAAGAATAAACTACTGCTGCTCAACGCCGACTGGGACCAGGTCGAAACGTGGCTTTCCCGCCAGGTAAACAGGACGCTCACCCTAGGGAATGTCACGGGACTCCTGGACCACTTCATCATCGAACCTTTCGTGCCCCATGATGAACAGGACGAGCATTACCTGGCCATCACCTCAAAACGGGAGGGCGATGAAATTCTCTTTTACCATCGCGGGGGCATCGATGTGGGAGATGTCGATGCCCGGGCGGCGAAACTCTTCGTCCCCATAGGGGAGACACCCTTATCGGATGACATCGCGAGAAACCTTCTGGGGAAGGTTCCGAAAGATAAAAAGCCCCTCATCGCCCGTTTCGTTGAGGGGCTTTTCAGGTTTTACGCGGGTCTCCATTACACCTACTTGGAAATCAACCCGTTCGTGGTGACGGACGGCACCGTGATGCCGCTCGACCTGGCGGCCAAAGTGGACGATACGGCGGCCTACCTCTGCGGCAGCAAGTGGGGTGCCATCGAATTCCCCGCGCCCTTCGGGAGAATACCCACCAGGGAAGAGGCCTTTATCGAGGAACTTGATTCGAAAACGGGGGCGTCGCTGAAATTATCCATCCTCAATCCCGGGGGCAGGATCTGGTCCATGGTGGCGGGCGGCGGTGCGTCGGTGATTTTTGCCGATACGATCACCGATCTGGGGTTCCTCGAGGAGATGGCCAATTACGGAGAGTATTCGGGAAACCCCGATATGGAAACCACCTACCTCTATGCGCGGACCATCCTGGATTGCATGACCCGCCGGGCAGATCCCCGGGGCAAAATTCTCCTTATCGGCGGCGGTATCGCCAATTTTACCGACGTGGCGCAGACCTTCACGGGGATCATCAAGGCCCTCCATGAATACGGGGAGAAGCTCCGGGAGCAGCACGTGCGGATCTACGTCAGGAGGGGAGGTCCCAATTACAAGGAAGGACTGCGGAAAATGAGGGTCCTGGGGAGCGAACGGGGGGTTCCCATTGAGGTCTACGGTCCGGAGACGCACATGACGAAGATCGTTTCAATGGCCTTAAAGGAGGGGGAATAATGTCGCCGAGAACACAGAGCAGGAAGAGTTACGAGTTGTTCGATCGAACCACGCAGGCCCTCGTCTATAATTTGCAGGTCAACGCGGTGCAGCGGATGCTCGATTTCGATTACATCGTCGGAAGGGACACCCCCTCGGTGGCGGCGATCGTGAATCCCACCGGGAGAGAATCGCTCCAGAAATTCTTCTTCGGGTCCCGTGAGATACTGATTCCCGTCTATACCTCCCTCGGGGAGGCCTCCGACCGCTACAAAAAGGCAGACGTGCTGATCAGCTTTGCCTCCTTCCGGTCGGCGGCACAGTCGGCCGAGGAGGCCTTTCAAACCGATCAGATCAGGACCATCGTGCTGATAGCGGAAGGCATCCCCGAACGAACCATGCGGGAACTGAACGTGAAGGCAAAGAAAGGGGGCAAGGTCATTATCGGTCCCGCCACGGTGGGCGGCATCAAGGCCGGCGCCTTCAAGATAGGGAACACGGCCGGCACCATTGAAAACATCATCGAATCGAAACTGTACCGGCCCGGGTCGGTGGGATTCGTGTCGAAGTCGGGCGGTCTCTCCAACGAAGCCTACAATATCATCGCCAGGAATACGGACGGGCTCAATGAGGGCATTGCCATCGGCGGGGACCGGTACCCCGGGAGTACGCTCCTGGACCACCTGCTGCGCTACGAGAAAAATCCGGCGATCAAGATGCTCGTCTGTCTCGGTGAAGTAGGGGGGCTCGGCGAGTACGACATCGTGGATGCCCTCACAAAGAAAAAGATTTCCAAACCCCTCGTTGCCTGGGTCACAGGGACCTGTTCAAAGGCCTTTAAAACGGAAGTTCAGTTCGGTCATGCCGGTGCCAAGGCCGATGCGGAACAGGAAACGGCCGATACCAAGAACCAGGCCCTCAGAAAAGCGGGTGCCATCGTTCCCGTATCCTTCGACGACTATCCCGAGAAGATACACGAAACCTATCAACGACTGGTGCGGGAGGGGATCATCGAGCCTGCCCATGATGAGACGGTTCCACGGGTCCCCATCGATCTGGATAAGGTGATCAAGGACGGGTCCGTGCGCAAGCCGGCCCATTTCGTCTCGTCCATTTCCGATGACCGGGGTGAAGAACTCCTCTACGACAGGATGCCGATCTCGAAAGTGATCAAGAAAAATATCGGCATAGGCGGCGTCCTGAGCCTTCTCTGGTTCAAGAAACTCCTGCCCGAATACGCCACGAAATTCATCGAAATGACGATCATCGTCACGGCGGATCACGGGCCGGCCGTCTCGGGTGCCCATAACACCATCGTGGCCACCCGGGCGGGGAAGGACCTCATTTCCTCCCTCGTGTCGGGACTGCTCTGCATCGGTCCCCGCTTCGGCGGTGCCATGGACGGCGCGGCGCAGCAGTTTTCCGCCGCCTACGACAAGGGGATGTCGCCGCGGGAGTTTGTCAACGACATGCGACATCGAGGGATAAACATCCAGGGCATCGGGCACCGGGTGAAATCCGTTCACAACCCCGACATGCGGGTCACCCTCGTCAAGCGCTATGCAAAGCACTATTTCAAGAGCACCGCCCTGCTCGACTATGCCCTCGAGGTTGAGAAGATTACCACGGCCAAGCGTGACAACCTCATCCTCAATGTGGACGGATGCAACGGTATCTGTATCGCCGATCTCCTGCGGGCCGAGTTTCCCAAGGAAGAAGCGGACGCCTACATCGAAATGGGCGCGTTGAACGGGCTTTTCGTCCTCGGACGCAGTATCGGCCTGATGGGGCATCATATCGACCAGAAGCGGCTCAAACAGGGGTTGTACCGCCATCCCTGGGACGACATCGTCTATATGCCGTGATGGAGGAGAATGCCGGGAGCGCAAAAAAGGGGCTTCACCGCACAGTCAAATCAGGGTATCCTGATGAAAATGCCGCACCATCGGCGTTCCCGTCATGGTGGTGCGGGGGTGGAGGTGTGGAATGGATTTTCCGGATTTCAAGCTTGATGCGGCGGCGCTGGACGAAGCATCGCCCATGGAACAGGACAGGTTCTACGATCTGATCATCGTGGGAGGGGGGCCCGCTGCAATGAGTGCCGCCATATACGGGGCTCGCAAGATGATGGCCCTGGCGCTGATTACCCGGAACCTGGGCGGCCAGATGCTGGAAACATCGGACATCGAAAACTGGCTCGGTTTTCAGAGCATCAACGCCGGAGACCTTGCGCGAATGTTCGGGGAACATGTGAAAAGCTTCGATATCCCCCTTGCACAAAATACGACGATGACGGAGATTACCCGAACGGAGGACGGCTTTGCCCTCCGGACCGACGGCGGCACGATCTACAGGGGTCGCACGGTCATCTTTTCCACGGGCAAACGCCACCGACCCCTGGACGTCCCGGGAGAAAAGGAACTGGTGGGAAAGGGCGTTGCCTACTGTGCCACCTGCGATGCCCCTTTTTTCAAGGGGTAG
>CAYTUH010000180.1:0-5830 GCA_964441165.1 uncultured Syntrophaceae bacterium | reverse complement strand
CGTCCCGACGTGCTCTGCATGCAGGAAACAAAAGTGGAGGACGAGAAATTTCCCGCCTTCGAGTTCCAGGAGATCGGGTATCATGTCGCCTTCCGGGGGGGGAAGCGATACAATGGTGTTGCCATCGCCTCCCTTGAAGAACCGCGGGACCTTTCTTCCGGCCTCGATGACGGCGAAGCTCCCGATACCGATCGTTTGATACGGGCCCGCTATTCCGGCGTTACCGTCCTCAATCTCTATGTGCCGCAGGGGCGCGACCGTGAAGACCCCCGGTTCCGGTATAAGCTGCGGTGGTTCGAACGTCTGTGTGCCTATCTGGAGAGACATTCCTCCCCGGAGGATCTTCTTGTCTGCTGCGGCGACCTGAATGTGGCGCGGGAGACTATCGACGTCCACGATCCGAAAGGGCTTCTCGGTCATGCCGACTTCACGCCCGAGGTGTGGGACGCCTTTGACGCACTCATCTCCTGGGGTTTCGTCGACGTCTTCAGAAAGCACCATCCCGGGGAAGCGGGGCAGTACGCTTTTTTCGATTATCGCGTTCCCCGGGCTCTGGAGCGGGGACTCGGGTGGCGGGTCGATCATATTCTTGCCACGGAGTCCCTCGGGCGGACTTCCACGGCGGCATCCATCGATCTGGAACCGCGACGCGCCGAAAAGCCTTCGGACCATACGGTCATGACAGCCGAATTTCATCTGTAAAGACAGAACCATTGCTGTAGACGGGTATGAAATACATGGAAAAAGAACGCATCGGCATTGCCCTGGGAAGCGGGTCCGCCCGTGGATGGGCCCACATCGGTATTCTTAACGGGCTTAAAGAGATGGGCATCGAACCGGATATCGTGAGCGGATGCTCGGCGGGAGCCCTGGTGGGCGGTGCCTATGCCGCAGGCTATCTCGACGATCTTGAACGGTGGGCGAGGCGCCTGTCGAGAAAGGAAGTGTTCAGTTTTTTCGATATCAGTCTCATGAGCGGCGGCGTCATCGCAGGCGAACGGCTGGCAAACTTTTTCGCGGAACATGTCGGCGATCTCCTTATTGAAGGCCTTCCCCGTTCTTTCGGGGCCGTGGCGACGGACCTCAAAACGGGAAGCGAAATATGGTTTAAAAGCGGTTCCCTGGTGAATGCCGTTCGCGCCTCCAGTTCCCTGCCGGGGATGTTTACCCCTTTTCAGATGGACGATAAATGGCTTGTCGACGGCGGGATCGTCAATCCCGTCCCTGTTTCGCTCTGCCGGGCCATGGGTGCCCATGTGGTGATTGCCGTCAACCTCAACAGCGGTCTCGTGGGGAGACATTTTCTCATACAGAAGGCGAAGCCACTGAGACGTAAAAAAGAGACCTTCGAAGGGGTATCGCTCAGTGAGATGGCGATCTGGAGTAAACAAAGCTTCAGGAACAGTATCGACACCGTACTGTCACAGATGTGGCGGGGCGACAAAAAGCGGCCGGGGCTCTTCGACGTCATGGCGGGAACGATTAATATCATGCAGGACCGTATCACGCGGAGCAGGATGGCCGGTGATCCTCCTGATATTGTCCTCACGCCGCGGCTCGAACAGCTGGGCCTTCTTGAATTCTACCGTGCCTCCGATGCCATTCAGGAAGGAAAGGATTGTGTCACGCGTTCTCAGCACGAGATAGAGGCGCTCTTCCGATAAATCCCAGGGGGTGGGTATGAAACAGAGAAGCGTTGCGGTGTTCACGGCGGTTTTTCTATGTACCATAATTGCCCTGGCCTGCAGCCGGTCAGGACCGGAGCTCTCTCCGCTCACTGAAAAGAGTATCCTGCTGGCCTTTGGAGACAGTCTGACCTTTGGAACCGGCGCCGGTTCGGGAAAAAGTTATCCCGAAATCCTGCAGGCGCTCATCGGAAAGACCGTGGTGCGCTCGGGGGTGCCCGGGGAGACCACCGACCAGGGATTGAAACGTCTTCCCGGTGTGCTTGCGACGGTGCATCCCGACATGGTCATTCTCTGTCATGGCGGAAACGATCTCCTGCGGGGAATGGACAGGGGGCGCATGTCTGCAAACCTGAAGCAGATGATTCAATTGATCAGGAAACAGGGTGCCGAGGTCGTCCTCGTTGCCGTTCCGAAACCGGGACTTCTGATGGCGATATCGCCTGTCTACGGGGAGGTTGCCCGGGAGATGAAGGTGCCCGTTGAGGATGTAATTCTCCTTGAGGTCCTCTCGCGTGATGAATGGAAGTCCGATCTGATACACCCGAATGACAGAGGGTATTCAATGATGGCCGATGCGGTGGCGGCGTTGATGCGACGCTATGGTGCACTCGTCCCGCAATGAATGACATGAGGTGGATTTTTTACGAGGACATCATGATTGACCTGTCTCAAAGCATTCTTGCCGGCGAGCCAGCCCTTCGACTGGGATCCTTCGCGGTGGCCCTGGCCGCTGTCGGGTGCGGTGAACTCCTGCGCCCCCGCCGGACACTCGTTGCGTCCAAAAAAGTGCGCTGGTTCAACAATCTTGCGATCACCCTTATGAATGCCTTCTGTATACGTCTGATCTTCCCGCTGCTGCCGGTCGGCCTTGCCCTTATGGCGCAGGAGAAAAGCTGGGGTATCCTGAATACGGTGGTTCACCTGCCGCCATGGCTCGCCGCGGTTGCCGGGGTGCTTGTCCTGGATCTGGTCATCTATTTTCAGCACGTGATCTTTCACCGGGTACCCCTTTTGTGGCGTCTTCACGTGGTGCACCATACCGATCTCGATATCGATGTGTCCACGGGACTGCGATTTCATCCTTTCGAGATACTCATCTCCATGGTGATCAAGCTTGCGGCAGTGGTGGTCCTCGGCCCTCCGCCGGTTTCGGTTCTTGTGTTCGAGATCATTCTCAACGGAAGCTCCATGTTCAATCACGGTAATATATTCATCCCCCTGTGGATCGATCGCTTTCTGCGGTGGATAATCGTGACGCCCGATATGCATCGCCTTCATCATTCCGTGATCATCCGCGAGAGGAACAGCAACTATGGATTCTATCTTCCCTGGTGGGACCGTCTCTTCCGAACCTATCGTGACCAGCCCGAGAAGGGGCATGATGCCATGAAGATTGGCGTCGCATGGCACATGGATCCGGAAGGCCTTTCCCTTCCCCGGCTCATGAGCATGCCCTTTCATGAAAAAAGCTCCGGGAGACATTATCGATAATATGCGTTCCTCGATTTTTGACATCTGTGGTACAATGACCTGCAAAACAGGGCATCATCCTGTGCAGCGTGGCGTGCAATCCGGGGGAGAAAGGGGGGACCATGTCCTGGCGGCTGAATGCCGGAGTGGATGATATCCTGAGGAAAGGTGCGGCCTTTGAGGGGATCACCAGGGACGAGGCGGTGACGCTGCTGCGCCTCGAACCGGGCAGCAGGGAAGTCCGTGCGCTGATGGAAACGGCCGACGGGATGTCGCGCTCCTCCTTCAACAACAAGGGTGAGAACCATCTTCATATCGGAATCAATATCGAACCCTGTCCATTCAATTGCCGGTTCTGCTCTCTGGCAACGACAGCCGGTATCTTTACCGAAAAAAAGACCTTTCCGGAGGAACTGATCCTGGGGTGGGCAGGAATGGCGGAAACCGGACATGCCGATGCGCTCAATATCATGACGACCGGGACGTACAGTTTCAGCCGCCTTCTCGAGACAGGCAGGATGCTTGCCGCGGCCGTGACGGTGCCGCTGGTGGCCAATACCCGGGATATCACGCATCGGGAAGCGGAAAAACTCATGGAAGCGGGGTTTGTCGGTGCCTACCACGCGTTGCGGCTGGGAGAGGGAACCGATACCCCCTTTACGAGAGAGAAGCGCCTCGCGACGATAGAAGCGATCACCGATGTGGGGCTCCGGTGGATGAACTGTGTGGAGCCGGTGGGGCCGGAGCACAATGTCGAGGAGATCGCCGAGCTGATGGTCCTGGCGAGAGTCTATGGCGCCGCGTACAGCGGGGTGATGCGCCGCATTAATTTTCCGGGATCGCCCTTTGAACCCTTCGGGATGATCGATGAAGACGAACTGGCCAGGATGGTGGCGGTCAGCAGGCTGGTCATGGGCGAGATCCCGAAGGCCCACTGCCTTCATGAACCGAGTGCGATCTCCCTTGCGGCAGGGGGCAACCTCTTTTTTCCCGAAGTGGGGGCCAACCCTCGGGATCGCGAGGCGGATACGGGCAAAGGGAGGGGAAAAAGTCTGTCGCAATGCCGGCTGATCTTCAGGGAGAGGGGATGGGATCCCGATCTCCCCTCGAACTGTTTCGTCCCCGGGGCGACCCTGCCGTTCCGTGCACCTCAGGGGGATGTGGAAGAACAAGGGCCTTCGGACACCGGTGTATCCTGAGGTCCTTCTGGAGAGCGATATGAGGATCATGCGAAAGGCGAGGGTGTTTTTCCTGTTCCTCCTCGTTGCCGGGGCAGGCGTCAGCCTGTGTGTTGCCGAGGTCTTTTCCCATGACTACCGCGTGGGCACCTGGAAAACCGCCCAGACGATTCAACCCTTCTTCTATGACGAATATATGCATGAAGGCGACACCCTGTCGGTCTTTTCCTTCACCAATCCGGCCGACCAGAAGACGGCCCTCCTCGCCGGCAGTCTCGATATGTGCGGGACGACCATCGCTCACGCCATTCATGCGGCGTCGCGGGGTGAACCGGTGGTCGTCGTGGCGGCGCTCTGCAACAAGGGCTCCGCCCTCGTGGTCAGGCAGGGAGAAGCGATTTGTGATGTGGCGGACCTGAGGGGTACAAGAATCGGCTATGTGCCGGGTACGATGCACGAGATCCTGCTCAGGGAAACGCTGACCAGAAGGGGGATTTCCCCAGGGAAGGATGTGCGCCTGATGCGGGTCGACTTTTTCGATATGGGAACGGCCCTCGCACGAGGCAATATCGATGCCTTTCTCTCCGGGGAGCCCTTTCCCACCCGAGCTGTCGTCGAAGGATACGGGACTATCCTCTCCTATCCCTATTTCGGAGAATCAATCGGGACGATCAACGCGGGCATGATCGTCCGTGAACGCACCGTGAAGGAACATCCCGGCCGTGTGATTACGCTGGTACGGGCCCATGCGCGTGCGACGGAATATCTCCGGACGCATCCCGAGGAATGGCTGAAGCGGGCATCCGCTTTCGGTACCCCCGTCGAGATACTCCGCCAGGCCGCTTCAAACATGGAACTCGTCTGGTTCATGGATGAGGCCTTTGTGGAAAAAGCTCGGGCTCTGGGCAGGAGGATGGAAGACCTCGGCATCATCACCGGGCAGCCCGATTACCGGAGGTTGTTTGATTGCGGTTTCGTAAATGAGATCAAAGGGGAGATCACGCCGTAAGGATGATCGGCCATTCCCTTTCACCGAGGTGCCATGGAACACCAAAGGGATCGCAGCAAATCCCGGCTTTTTTTGCTCCCCTGGGTCCTTCCCGCGGGATGTGTCCTCCTCTGGTTCATTGTGAGTCGCACGGGGATGGTGCCCGGCTACCTGATGCCGGACCCGGTGGCAGTATTGGAGACGGCCCGGAAGTATATATTTTCCGAACCCGGGACCTTTCCTTATGCCGGTCGTTTTCTTGCCGATGCCGGAGCCAGCCTGACCCGGGTTGCCCTGGGATTCTCCCTCGCCGTCCTTGCGGGACTGCCTCTCGGCATCGTGTCGGGCCGCGTTGCCGCCGTCGACGGCTTCTTCGGTACCTTTATCAACGGGCTGCGGGCAGTGCCCGGTATTACCTGGCTGCCTCTCGCCATGGTCTGGTTCGGAATCGGGATACGGACGACGGTCTTTCTCGTCGCCCTTGCCGCCTTTTTTCCCATCTATCT
>CAYTUH010000179.1:4101-5850 GCA_964441165.1 uncultured Syntrophaceae bacterium | reverse complement strand
TTCTCCCTAATCTTCTTCTCCCATAAGCTTTATTATCGAGCGCTCCGGTCTGACATTCTCGAAGGCATCCTTTATCATTTCCACCACCACGACCTGATCCGGCAGGATTTTTTCCACCATTCCTTCGTTCACTCCGATGCGGCTTCCCTCGGAGAGAGAATGGTGTTTTCCCGTTGAATCCTCCACCACGGCAATTTTAGTCGCTTCACTCCATATAATGCCGACAAGCTTGAATTCCTCGACACCGAACCGTTCCAGGGGAGGACGCACTTTTACCTCTTCTGCCGCTTTCTCCGCTTCCTCCTTTTTCTCCTTCTCACTCCGTATCTCGATGAACGGCTTGAACGGATCGGGCTTTCCCTCTTTTACATAGTGGTATTCCCTCTCCGTTATTTCTCCTTCACCGGTGCCGGTAGAGAAGGCCTCCTGCCGCGGAAGGAACAGGAGGAGAAAGAAAACTACCGCCACGCTTGCACATATCTGCTTACTGTTTCTTTTCATCTGCCGGTGTACCCTCTTCTTCCGGTTCCATAAACATGTACGTCTTCAAGAGGCACTGTGCGGTAAGGTCATCAGCCGCCGCACCTTTTTCCTTCGCTTTCTGCATTTTGATGTTTGTAATGTTGACGATACGGGGGAGATTTGCCCCCCGGTCAAAAAAGAGTGCGATCTCATGGTAATTCCCCATAACGATAATATCGATAGGGAGTTCCTTGTAGAACTCCTTTGCCACCGGTTCCGAAGGCTTGAAGAGAAGATTCTCGAGCCCTTCACCCAGCCCCGCCTCGGATATTGATGTCAAAAGGCCGGGGATTTCTTTCTGTTCCGGAAGTTTCGCCACCGCCTCATTGAGGCTCTTTCCAAGTTCGACAATATCCTTCTTGTGTTGTTCTATCTGTTTCACGACGCGCTGGCGTGCGGCAATCTGGCGATCCAGATTTTCCAGATTCTCCTTCAGCTGGGCACGCGTGCCGAAGGCAGGCTGCAGAAAGTAAAAGAAATAGAAATACCCGAGAAGAAGGATCAATATCGCCACAACGATCGCCTTCCGCTTCGGAGACATTTTGATGATGTCGTCCACTGTCAGTGCCATTTTGCTATCCCTTCTCAACAGTTAATGACAGGGTAAAGGTCATCAGTTTTACGTTGCTTACCGACGTCTGCTCCGATGATATCAGGTCGACGTTTTCGAAGTAGGAAGACTTCTCCAGCTGCATCATGAAGAGGGCGATGGCGGGGTTGTCGATGGCCACACCCTCGACAAGCAGACCGTCGGTGGACTTCCTGATGGTGACGAGCCAGACCTTGCCCACGGGAATTCTTTCGGTGAATTCATCAAGTATGTGAACGGGCAGGCTCCTCCCTTGCTCCAGGTTTTCAATAATCGCGATTTTCTTTTCCAGTATCTCCTTGTCCTTCTTGAACTTGTCCAGGTCCCCTGTAATTCTGGTGAGGATTGCAAGACGCTCCTCGCCCGACTTCACCTCGGCTTCAAGACGTTTGACACTGAGGGTCATGAATAACTGAAGAGAAATGACGATGATAAAAAACAGCAGGAAGACACTGGCAATCACGACGACCTGACGTTTGATATCAGCCTTTCTCTTTTCCTCGCGATATGGAAGAAGATTGATTCGTATCATATTTCATCTATTCTCCTGAGCGCGAGCCCGACGCAGAGGGCCGCAACGGGACCGATTGTTTCCAGGTATGCCCTGCTGAATGTTTTCTCATCGACGATGATTCTCT
>CAYTUH010000179.1:0-4087 GCA_964441165.1 uncultured Syntrophaceae bacterium | reverse complement strand
AGGATTGAACGCCTCGACTTCCGACCTGAGACGCATTGAAAGCTGATCCGTTATGCCGGGGATTCTCGCACAGCCGCCACTGAAAATGACCCTGCCGATGTCGACGCCACCCAGTTCCATACCGAAGAAATCGATGGTTCGCTCTATCTCCTGGAAAATCGGTTCGGCATGCATAAGGAGTTGTACACCGTTCCCCCCTTCGGCTTCCTCCACTTTCACCATCTCGGCTTCTTCAAAGGATATGCCGCGCTCGCCGGCCAGGGCCTGGGTAATGGAATTGCCACCCATCAGGATATTGCGGGAAAAGAGCGATTCTTCACCGCGAACCACGTTGATATTCGTGATGCTCGCCCCGATATTGAGCAGTGCCACCACATCGTTGTCGTCAAAATCGTAATTCTCGGCATAGGCCGTTTCAAGGGCGAAGGTGTCAACGTCCATGATCACGACCTTGCAGCCGGCCTTTTCAATGGGGTCTTTATAATTCTTGATGACATCCTTTTTGGCCGCCGCGATGATGACATCCATCTGGTCCTGATTCATCGGGTTCTCGCCCAGGATATGGCAATCGAAATTGATGGCGCTGCTGTCGTCGAAGGGGAGGTATTCACCCGCCTCGTCGGCAATCATTTCTCGTAATTCATCATCATCCATGTGACGGAATCCCGTCTTTTTTACCACGACGGTATGTCCCGAGAGGGCGGTGACGACATTTCTCACGCCGCTTTTGGATACTTTGAAAAGTTCTTTGAGTTTTTTGCCCAGGATATCCGGCTTCTTCACAAGGCCGTCTTCGATAACGCCCGAGGGGACGGGAACCTGCCCGATGCAGCTCAGCAGATAGCCTTCCGGTGAATCGGATATTTCCACAAGCTTCAGAGTATGCGAGCCGATGTCGATGCCAACAACCCGCTTTTCGGGGAAAAATAGATCACGTATTGATGGAAACATAGTCCCTTCCTGTTCTACGGTCTCGTGTCTTTAGCTCTCATTCCCATGGTTACCACCAGAGCGGCACCTGCTGAATCGCTACAGATTGTATGGTCTCTTATATGCGGAAATGATAGGAAATGACTATTACGGACATTACACCCCCTGCGTGAAATCTTTCACATCCGGTTATTCCACAAATCGATAGACGAATTCACCTTCTTTAACCATACCGAGTTCTTCACGTGCCACTTTCTCTATATAACGCATATCATTGTTCAGCATCAGGATTTCTCTTTTCAGGACTGAATTTCCACGCACAATCCGGTCATTCTCTTCCCGAAGGGATGTTAATTTTCCTTGAAGCGAATAATAGTCAATGAATCCCCTGTCCCCAAAGACGATAAGGAACACCATCACAAAAATGAATACAACCAGTAATCTGCCGATCTTCACGGAACAGGACCCTCATTGTGTTTGAGAGGTATTGCAGCCTTATTACCAGTAAAAAAGCGTTTTTACAACTAATTTTGATGACCGCACAAGAAATCAATGTCGATGGTAAAGTAAAAAGTTCAAAGGTAAGGCGCGCAAATCCTGAGGAATGAGGCGTACTTACGGTACGCCGCAGTGACGAAGGATGCAGCGCAACGCAGCAGTTGGACTTTTTACGAAGCCATCAATTTTATTGCGACAGCAGCTGCTGAGGTTCACCCAGCAGGAATTCGCCCCTCTCGATCCATTCTTTCAGGATATGGGCGATTTCCCTTGCCTTATAATAACTTGACATCGGCGCCGTATCGATTTCCCTGCCGTTGAGCTCTATACGGCCGCTCCGCAGGTCCTTGTAGCTTACCTCGCCGAGACTCTTGGATACACCGCTGGGATAATCGACGCCGTAATCATAGACCTGCACATAGAGGTCCTCGTCTCTGACGGCGGTGTATCGGGCCATTTCCTCGTTCAGGATGGGTATGGGTATACCGATCCCGACATAGAGCGATACGCCGTATCCCAGCATGCTGGCGCCCACCAGCCAGTCGGGGTTCATTTCTTTCAGATTTCCCACCACGGCGAGCGTCCCGGCACCTTCTTTCGGCACACCGTTTTCCCCCCTCAGAACATGGGTGGCATGCTGGGTTCCCGGCCAGGCAACGAATCCCTGGGCGCCGCCCAGAAAGATCCGCGTACCGATGCCGATCGTTTTCAGCCAGGGATCGTTTAAGAGCGGACTCAGCTGGCCCGACGTCGAATAGGTGGCATTGGCCATGAAGGGGCGCAGGACACCCATGTAGGTATAAATGGTCCTGTCGGACATGTTCACGGCACAATTATAGTTTTGGTAGGCATTTCGCGGGTTGAAAAGCGTCGCATCCCGCAGATCGTGGATGGTGATGTTTCTCTCATACTTCCGGGCGGGGTAGCAGTCGGTGCCGTAGGCCTCGGCGCGCAATCTGACGACGTTGCCTGCCACCAGGTCTTCAATGACATGTCCGCCGCCATAGTTGAATTCACCGGGATGAATACTGTTGAGGGGATCACCCTCGACAACTTCCGTGGCTCCGATATAACAGTCGACGGCGGCTATACCGCTGTAAGCGAAGACATTATTCAACCAGGCCTTTGATGCCTTGATCTTGGGAGAGGTATGGCCGAAGTTGATGAAGGCCCCGGATGAACACATGGGTCCGAAGGTGCCCGTGGTCACGACATCGACCTTTCGCGCCGCCTCGACATCACCGTTTTTTTCAACGATGTCGATTATTTCTTCGGCAGTCACCACCACGGCTTTGCCCTGGCGGATTTTTTCGTTAATCTCCTTGAAGGTTTTATTGACGCGGTGTTTTTTCACGAATTCTTCAACCTCTCAGAATCACGCAACTCTTAGCTTTTCCATCGGTAAATACACCAATTTTCCTGCTAAAACAAACAAAAAAACCCGTCCGTGCAGTACCGGACAGGTTTGATGTGTTCGATGACGCGGGAAGGCACGTTCATCAGTACCGTCAGCCTGTATGCCCGAATCCCCCCGCACCTCGTTCCGTTCTGTCGAGACGTTCACTGACATCCCAGGAGACACGGCATACCGGCTGCACGACCATCTGAGCAATGCGATCGCCCCGTATCACCGTGAAGGAGTCTTCGCCATGGTTAATCATGATGACCCTGATTTCACCGCGATAATCCGCATCGATCGTCCCCGGGGTATTGAGTATCGTCACCCCGTACCGGAGCGCGAGGCCGCTCCGCGGCCTGATCTGTGCCTCGAAGCCCTGGGGCAATTCAATCGCAATGCCCGTAGGGATGGCCTTTCTCCCGCCGGGAGGGATGAGTTCATCTTTCTCGACGGCGGCACAGAGGTCCATGCCCGAAGCATGTTCGGTCATATACCGGGGGAGCAGTTCATCCCCCGATCCATTCAGATTCCTGATACGTACCCTGATCTCTTCCACGTTTGCGTCCCGAACATGCCCGGGTGCGACCCACCGCGGGAACATCACCGCCCGCAGGAATGCTAATCCCTGAAATTCTCGAGGGCTTCCTTCCTGCTGAGCTTGATCTTGCCGCCCCGGTCGATGTCAATGACTTTCACATATACCCGGTCCCCCTCATTGAGGACATCGGTCACCTTGTTGACCCGCCGGTTGTCCAACTGTGAAATGTGCACCAAGCCGTCCGTGCCGGGAAGAATTTCAACAAAGGCGCCAAAATCGACGACCCGCTTTACCGTACCGTAATAGACCTTGCCGACCTCCGCCTCTTCAGTCAGTTCTCTGACCATGGCGATCGCTCGTTCCGCTGCCTCGGCGTTATTCGACGCAATCATGACGGACCCGTCGTCCTCGACATTGATCTCGACGCCGGTCTCGCTGATGATCTGACGGAGGTTATTTCCACCCGTTCCGATGACGTCACGGGTCCCTACGGGATCCATGGTGATGGTCGTGAAGCGCGGGGCAGAGACGGAGAGGCTTTCCCGGGGGCTGCCGATGGTCGCCGTCAGTTTGCCGATAATATGGACCCGTCCTTCCCGCGCCTGACTGAGCGCCTGGCGAAGGATGTCCTCGGTAATACCGTCGATCTTGATATCCATCTGCAGGGCCGTGATCCCTTTTTCCGTCCCGCATACCTTGAAATCCATATCTCCGGCGTGGTC
>CAYTUH010000178.1:0-5861 GCA_964441165.1 uncultured Syntrophaceae bacterium | reverse complement strand
CCGTCACCGGCTGATCGAGTGTCGCCAGAAGGACGGGAAAGGCAAGGCTCAGGTCCCCCCAGTTCGGGTCCTGATCGTCCACGGCTCCCACCAGGAGCGGAACCGTATCTTTCGTATCCGTCAGTTCGTCAAAGATGCCGTCGCCGTTGTCGTCCGTCCCGTATCCCGCGGCGGGATTGAAGAGCTCCGTCTGCTCAAGGCCGAAGAGATAGCTGTCGAATACAGCGGCCTCTTTCACCTTGAAGGTAACGGTAAAAAGACAATTGTTGGCGCCGTCGATCGCGCCGCCGTCCACCGTGTCGATAGCGGCACCGGCGAAGTAGATCTTGCCGAGTTCCGACGCATTTTCGCGGTGGGTGTCATCGCTGTTATAGGAGAAGGGAAAGGGTGACGTGATTTCGCCGGGCGTCACGGGCAGGCCGTCGGCATCAGTGGCGGGCGCCGTCAACACATCCGACGGATAGGTAACGGTAAAGGCGCATCCGGCAAGGTCCGCCGTGTTATCGACGACGACGTTCAGAATAAGATATTCTCCCCGGTAAAAGTCCGTGACGGGATCGGTCCCGTTTTTCGTCACTTCGAATGAAAGATTGTACTCCGCCAGAGCGGTGGAAGCGATACCCCACACCAGGCAGAATATCATTACACATGTAAACAGGCCCTGTTTACGCTTCATGATAGACCTCCAGAAAGGTTGAGTTGTTTTTTAAAACAAATTAAGTAAGTCGTGCCTCGGAACAACTATTCAGATCAGGCACTTCTGGGAGGCGGTGCCGCGGGTGCACCCGTGATTGATGTATAGGAAAGGTATTCCTCTGAAATGGTCGAAATGCAGGGAAGATAGACGGTGAAACCATCCCCGGGAGTCACGTAGAAAAGACTCAATGACAGTGTCTTGTTCACCGTTCTGTCGCTGCCAAGGGGTTTAATAACCGTTGTGAGGCCGGCGGCGATTTTCAGGGCATTGACGGCCTGTGTTACCTGATTCGCAAAGCTTTGTGGATTCTCCGCCGTCATGGAAAAACTGCGGACACCGAGGACGGCATCCGCCAGATCCACCCGGTCATCACGGTTCACATCGCCGGGAATCACCGACGGCAGTCCCGACGCCAGCAACGCCATGATGAGGATAAGATGTGTGAAATAACGCGCCACTCGCATGAAAATCCCTTCGCATGGTTACCTTGAATTATTGTCACTTTCTCTTTTTGCCATGCGATTGTCAAGGGCAAATTGCAGGAAAAGCTGTCAGCCGTCAGCTATCAGCGGTCAGTAAAAGAATAAGGAATTCAGAAGCCAGAAGTAAGAAATAAGAAATAAGAAATAAGAAATAAGAAATAAGAAATAAGAAATAAGAATAAAAACGCCTCTTGCGCTGTTATTTGCTTTCATCCTTTTCCATCAATCCTTTATCACTAATAAAAGCGCCGATGAATCGGCAGGCTACGATTTAAAAACAGAAGTCAGGAGACAGAAGCCAGAAGTAAGCATAAAATCGCCGATATCGGCAATCGACTTTGGGACTCAGGAACTTTGGCACTTTCTTTCCCTCTGTGCCTATGTGACTGTATTTTAATGCTTTAAGCCTTCAGCTATCAGCTGTCAGCAAGAACCTAAAAATTCGAATACCTCCTGTACGACAATGATGTCATTCCGGAATCCGTCGCAGGCGGATATCCGGAATCCATTTGTTTTTATCGCCATAAACCCAACAACTGGATTCCCGCCTGCGCGGGAATGACGGGGTTTTGTAGCTTGCCGATTTATCGGCGTTTTTGTGTAACGCTGGGTAACACCCTGCGCTTATCATCGCAAAGCCTGATACATCAGGCAGCTACATCTTCGCTATCAGCTGTCAGTATAAAAGAATTCAGAATCAGTAACAGAGGTGTGTAAAAACAGTTTCAAGTCCACCTTAGGGAATTTTCACTCAGGAACTCTGGTACGTGCTTTTACTCTGTGCCTCAGGACCTTTGTGCCTTTTTTATTCAATCCCTCGATCCCCTTTCCTCAAATAATCCTTTATTACCAGAATCTTCTCTGGTATTCTTCGTTCTTTATTGCCCCGCTCGAAAATCGATAAAATCAGCTGCCGCTCACATACTCTGAAAGCTGAAAGAGAAAGCATTTTCGGCCGAATCGCTTTTCCGCTCCAAAGGTAGAGGAACAGGGGATTTTCATTGATTTATAGTGCTTTTGCTGGTATAGCCATCTCCGTTTAAAGGTATCGGAACGCCGGACAAGGCGGCGTCAGGCTTAATCGCGCTTTCCCGTAACATATAGTCAATTATAAGGATTCATTATGGCAGTAGCATGGAACATCAACTCCCAGAAGAGGAGACCTGCACGTAAAACGAGTCCCGGCGAGCCCCTGAACATATGTCTGCTGACATACCGGGGAAATCCCACCTGCGGGGGACAGGGCGTCTATATCAAGAGAATCAGCAGGTCACTCCGCGATCTCGGACATAACGTCGATGTGGTATCCGGGCCGCCCTACCCCA
Source organism: uncultured Syntrophaceae bacterium (assembly GCA_964441165.1). GTDB lineage: Bacteria > Desulfobacterota > Syntrophia > Syntrophales > UBA2210 > CAYTUH01. The sequence continues at coordinate 3,357 of CAYTUH010000178.1, read as the reverse complement.
TCCTGGATGACGATATCACTCTGCACAAACTTCCGAGCCTTGATCTTTACAACCCCGACGACCTGTTCAGGGTTCCCTCCCTCGGCGAACTGGCATCGCCGGTCAACCTTTACGAATGGCTCAGCGTTTCAAGCGGCGGATTTCCCGAACCGATCAGTTTCAGCATGCGGGCATACAGGTTTTTCCGGAACAACGGAGTGAAATATGATGTGGTGCACGACAACCAGTGCCTTGCCCCGGGCCTCCTGGGGATACCGTCGCTGGGCATACCGCTCGTCGCGACCATCCATCACCCCATTACCGTTGACAGGGATGTGGAAGTTCAGTCGGAAACAAAATGGTGGCGGAAGCTGAAAGTCTACCGGTGGTATTCATTCGTTCCCGCGCAGGTCTGGTCATCGCGGCAGATCCCTTACATCATTACCGTCTCCGAGGCATCGAAGACGGATATCAGCAAGGCCTTCAAGATTTCTCCCGAACGTTTCCGAGTCACGGAAAACGGAATCAATACTGATATCTTTCATCCCCAGCCGGACATAGAGCGCCGTGACAATCAGATCATGGTGACGAACAGCGCCGATACGCCCCTGAAAGGGCTCAAATACCTTCTCGAAGCCTTCGCATCGATACGCAAAAAACGGGACGTGAAACTTGTCGTAATCGGCAAACCGAAAGCAAACGGCGTAATCGACCGTCTCACGCGAAACCTCGGTCTCAACGGCAGCGTCACCTTCACGGGACGCATCGAAGACAATGAATTCGCCCGTTACTACGGGGAGTCGACCATGGCCGTGGTCCCTTCAATCTACGAAGGATTCGGCCTTCCCGCCGGTGAAGCCATGGCCTGCGGGGTGCCCGTCATCAGCACGACAGGGGGGGCGCTTCCCGAAGTGGTGGGTGACGCGGGGATACTGGTTCCTCCCGGCGATGCGCATGCGCTGGAAGGGGCGATTACGGAACTCCTCGACAACCCTGAAAAGCGGGAACGGTTGGGGAAGGCGGGATATGAACGGGTGTTGAAACATTTCACCTGGCACAGTACGGCCATGAAAATTGTTGACGTTTACAGAGAGGCCATCGATGCTCACGGTAGATTTTAGTAAACTGGATCTCCGGCCCGGTGACCGGGTCCTCGACGCGGGATGCGGCAGTGGCCGGCATCTGAGTGAAGCATTCCGCCACACAGGAGTCCATGTGGTCGGCATCGATCTGTGCGAAAAAGACGTGGCGACGGCAAAGGACACGCTCTACGTGATGAACCACGAAGGGGAAGACGGCGGAGGAGAATGGCTCGTCAGGAGCAGCGACATCACGAAGCTCCCCTTTCATGATGAATCCTTCGACTGCGTTGTCTGTTCCGAAGTACTGGAACATATACCGGAACACGGAAAAGCGATGCAGGAAATCGTCCGCGTGCTGAAGAGCGGAAAATCACTGGTTGTCAGTGTGCCGCGGTATTTACCGGAACGAATATGCTGGGCGCTGTCGGAAGATTATCACACAGAGCAGGGGGGGCACGTACGAATTTACCGCAAGAAGGAACTGGTCAGGCTTCTCGAATCATCGGGGGTACACTGTGTATCGAGCGGCTTTGCTCATGCGCTTCACAGTCCTTACTGGTGGCTTAAATGCATGGTAGGCCACAAGAATGACGCATCATGGATGGTAAGGCTCTACCACCGGTTTCTCGTATGGGATATCATGAAAAAACCGCCGCTGACCCGAATGCTTGACAGGATTCTGAACCCGCTGATAGCAAAGAGTATCGTACTCTACCTTAAGAAAGGGAACCATTATGGAACTCAAGATATCCCGACGTGAGCACTCGCCGCCCGTCGATATTGATGTGCTCGCTGCATCCATAATCGACGGCCAGAGAGAAAGCGGGGAAATCCCCTGGTTCGAGGGAGGGAAGACCGATCCATGGGATCATGTCGAATCGGCAATGGGACTGAGTATCGGCGGGTATTTCAAGGAAGCCCGGCAGGCCTTCAGGTGGCTTTCATCGGTGCAGCTCGACGACGGAAGCTGGTATTCGGCATACCGGATGGGTGAACCTGAGGACATGACGCGGGAATCGAACATGTCATCCTATATGGCGGTCGGACTCTTCCACCACTATCTCATCACGAAAGACGTCCATTTTCTTGCCGAAATGTGGCCCTCCCTGTCCGCCGGGATCGATTTTGCCATAAGTCTGCAGGCACCAAGCGGTGAAATTTACTGGGCCCGGGACCCCCAGGGGACGATAGATCCCATGGCGCTTCTCACGGGATCGAGTTCCATACACATGAGTCTGAAATGCGCCCTGGCCATCGCGGCGCTTCTCGGAAAAAGCAGGCCCGACTGGCTGAGCGCCTTTGCACGGCTGGGAGATGCTATCCGTCACCGGCCGGAACTTTTCAACAGGGAAAAGGCCCGTTATTCCATGGACTGGTTCTACCCGATACTCTGCGGTGCCCTGACGGGGGAAGACGCCCTCGCACGCATCGAAGCATCCTGGGACACCTTTGTCGTCGAAGATATGGGTGTGCGCTGCGTTTCCGATGAACCATGGGTCACCATGGCCGAGACTTCGGAACTGGCGCTGACGCTGGCAGCGATGGGAAACGTGGAACTGGCGAAGACGCTCTTGAAATGGATCGAAGCCGATAAATTTGACGACGGAACCTACTGGTGCGGCGTCACTTTCCCCGATGGCGTCATATGGCCGGCGGAGAAATACTCCTGGACCAACGCCGCCGGAATCATGGCGGCCGATGCAGTCTATAATCTTACGCCGGCCTCACAGCTCTTCAACCATTCCTTCTGGGAAGGGTACCATGAAGGCCTGCAGCAACCACGCCATATATTCGACATCCCCGCGAAGGAAAGCCGCTCAATCATCAGCATCGAGGAAGGTTCCGCAGTTACGGGAAAATAAGGACGCAGCACTCCATGTGGCGAGATCACCGACCATACTATATGAAGCGGATGAGTCTTCGGTACCGTGAATGGTACGTGGAACACTTCCTGAGGCCCCAGTTCACCTCTTTCGGTCATGGACATACCTTCATGAAACCCTGGTATATGGATGTATTCGGGGGCCCCATCTCAATGGGCAACTTCAACGATGTCATATGCACGTTTGAAAAACGCGTGCGGATGACCGTATGGTCCGGCAACCCGGACGCACCGGGCATCAGGATCGGCGATTACTCTCTGATCTGTCCCGGGGTGCGGATCAGTGCCGCCTGGGAGATTATCATCGGGAATGCCTGCATGATGGCCAGTGACGTCTACATTACCGATTCGGACTGGCACGGCATCTATGTGGGCTATGTCATTCAGAACTTCTATTTCGATCCATTCACCCCT
>CAYTUH010000177.1:0-5896 GCA_964441165.1 uncultured Syntrophaceae bacterium | reverse complement strand
TGCTGAATCGGGGCTGTATCGCATCGATTCGGCAGCATCGGGAGGCTCCGCCGCACATTGTGTGATGCTGTTCCGGCAGGATGCCGCATCGAGGGAAAATATCATGTTGTTCATGCGAAGGTACGGCACGGCTGTTGTTCTGATATGTGTGCTGGTCCTCACTGTGGCGGGCTGTGCCGTCACAGCGCCGCCGGCGTCCCCTGCACGACAGGACCTTGTTATTGCGGTAGAACCCTGGCCCGAGGCGAATCGGCTCTTTCGGAACGATGCCCGCTGGCTCGGCGGTGACGGCGCATCGTCCGTCGATCTCGGGCAGGCAAGGGTCTTATGGCTTTTCGGGGACAGCTTCGTCGGCCGGGGAGATTCGCCTAACCGCTCCGATGCATATATCGTCCGTAACAGCATCGCCCTCCAGCAGGGATACGACCCCTCGTCGGCCTCCATCGACTTTTACTGGGACGAGAGCAGTGAAGAACCCCGTTCCTTTTTCCCGGAAAGCGGCAATCGATGGGTATGGCCCGGCAGCGGCATTCGGATCGGCGAGGTGGTGCTCCTTTTCTTTATGGAAATAGAGGAAAGCGGCAGCGAATTCGGATTCGAGGCACGGGGATGGAAGGCGGCGTTCATAGACAATCCCGACGACGAGCCTTCAGGGTGGGTAATACGGTGGCTCGAGGCACCGCAGAATGATTTCAATGTCATCGTCGGTTCGGGCGGCGCCGTGAAGGTGGGGGAGTACCTCTACGTCTTCGGTACCGATTCGAAACGGTACGATGTATATCCCCTGCGCTGGAATCTGGCCTCCGCCATGAGAGGGGATCTTTCCGATCCGCAGTGGTGGGTGGAAGGGAGCCGTGCATGGATTTCCCAGACCTTACTCGAAACCGAACCGTCACCGGCCTTTCCGAAGGGACAGGTGGAGTGTACCGTTCATTACGAGTCATCGCTTCATTGCTTTCTCCAGATTCAGACGGGAGTGCTCTACGAACCGGACATGATGTGCCGCTGGGCGCCGTCGGTGACGGGGCCCTGGACGGAATCGAGACCGTTCTACCGTCCCCGGGAGTTTTACACGCCCGGCCTGTTGATTTATGCGGGCAAGGCACACCCCTCCCTCACGGGGGGGGATGTCGTCGTGACCTATAACGTAAATTCCCTGGAGAGCGAGCAGGTGCTTCGTGACCAGGATATCTACTATCCGCTCTTTCTGCGGGGCACCATTGCCCTGCAATAGTTGCTTCGCCGTGATGGAATGATATATACCGCTGCTGCGACAACTCTCTTTCTGGTTCTCCCTGTGCCGGTCGACCCTTCGACCCCCGGTCTGCCCATCCATTATAGACGGCAGTCGGCGTTGGGTGCGAGTATGAAGAGATAAGGAAGTAGTCCTCCCTTGCGACCATACTGAACCTCTGAGGGTACGTGGCGACGACAATCCTGTCGACCGGTCGTCCCCACTCGGGAGGGAAAATTAACGATGGCAGCGAGGAAAGGAGAAATACCATGGATAAGATGAAATGCCTTGACACGATGGATTTTGTCAAAGACTGGAACACCTGGCGCAACACCCTGCATGGCGCTATTCAGGATGCCCGAAAGCTGGGGGTCCCCGATGGCGTCATCAAGGACGTGTCGCTGAAGGTGGGGGACTTCCTTGCCGAGAAGGTCTGTCCCGCCACAAAGGAAGAGGAACTTCTGAGAGAAATGTGGGATGTGGCAACGCCCGACGAGAGAAAGGTGCTGGCAACATTGATATTCAAAATGGTTTCATGACGGCCGGACCGCTGCTCGTCCCTGAGCCTGAAATGATCATCGTGCCTGCCCATCGAACCCTGTGGGGTGTAAAAGAGAAGAGATGAAGATCGGCTATCCTTGCATAAACCGGACAATAGGATGCACGAGCGGCAGAACCTTTCGCCTGAAAAATTACTCGGAAGAACGGATGGCGGAGACCGTCGGGAACAACCTGCGCTGCCTCGCCGCCATGCTTCGCTATAATGCGGCGAATGATATCCTCTTCTTCAGGATTACCTCCGATCTCATTCCCTTTGCCTCCCATCCCGTCTGTGATTTCGACTGGCCGGGCCTCTTTGAAGGGGAATTCAGGGAGATTGGTGACTTCATCAACGGCCGGGGAATGAGAATCTCCATGCATCCCGACCAGTTCGTGGTCCTCAATTCCCGGGATGAGGGCGTCCGGGAACGGAGCGTCGCAGAACTCATATACCATGTGCAGGTCCTCGAAGCGCTGGGACTGGACAGGTCCGCAAAAATTCAGATACACATCGGCGGGGTCTACGGCGACAGGGAAAAAAGCCTGAAGCGGTTCGTCTCCCGGTACGGGGAGCTCGACAGGGCGCTCCTGGACAGACTGGTTATCGAAAACGACGACGTGAGCTACACCGTGGGCGATTGCCTCCGGGTGCATTCGGAAACAGGCATACCGGTCCTGTTCGATTACTTTCATCACCGGCTCAACTGCTCGGGCGAGGGGACGGGGGAGGCCCTCGCCGATATTGGCAGAACATGGCGCCCCCATGACGGAATCCCCATGGTCGATTACAGCTCCGGCACCGGTGACGGTTCGCGGCGACACGCCGCATCGATCGACCCTGACGATTTCAACCGGTTCCTGAAGGAGACGGAAAAGATGGATTTCGACGTGATGCTGGAAATAAAGGACAAGGAGGCGAGCGCCCTCAAAGCGGTGGAACTGGCGTCGGGAGACCCCCGATTCGTTTCGGCAGGCCGGAGGGATGTGCCCTCATGAATGCGAAACGGGTGAAAATCCTGAAAGACGGTTCTTCCCGGCGGGGCCCTGTTGTCTACTGGATGAGCCGCGATCAGCGCATGCAGGACAACTGGGCCCTCCTGTACGCGCAAAAGGCTGCCCTCGAAGCGAAGGTTCCCCTTGCCGTCGTGTTCTGCCTCGTCGACGATTTTCTCGGTGCTACCCTCCGGCAGTACGATTTCATGTGCACCGGCCTGGCGGAGCTGGAAGAGAACCTGAGGAAAAAGGGCATTCCCTTTCATCTTCGGAGAGGCGATCCCGGCGGAGAAATCCCCCGATTTGCCGAGACCCGTGGAGCGGGACTCCTCGTCACCGATTTCGATCCGCTCCGTATCAAGCGGCAGTGGAAGGAAGAAGCGGTCCGAAGAGTTTCCGTCCCCTTTCATGAAGTGGACGCCCATAATATCGTTCCCTGCCGGCATGCCTCGGATAAGCAGGAGTTTGCCGCCCGCACCTTCAGGCCGAAAATCAGCGCGAAGCTGGAACACTTCTTCGAACGGTTCCCGGACCTGGTAAAGCATCCCTTCCCCTGGAAGGGCCGATCGCCGAAAATCGATTGGGCGGCGCTGAGAGACAGTCTGCCGCTGGATCGTTCCGTTTCCGTCGTGACGCAGCTGAAACCCGGCGAAGATGCCGCGCAGAAGGCCCTCGAGTCCTTTATCGACAATAAGCTTGCGACCTACGAGGAGAAACGGAACAACCCCCTCCGTGATGGCCAGTCGGGTCTTTCACCCTATCTTCACTTCGGTCAGCTCTCGGCGCAGCGCGTTGCAATGGAGGTGTGGAAGTGCGAAAATAGCCCCTCCAAAAAGGCCTTTTTGGAAGAATTGATTGTCAGGAGGGAGCTGTCGGACAATTTCTGTTTTCATAATCCGCACTATGATACGACCGCCGCTTTTCCCGACTGGGCCCGGAAAACCCTGGAGGAGCACCGTCATGACCGGAGAGACCATGTATATAATTTAAGGGAACTTGAATCGGCGGTGACCCACGATCCGCTCTGGAATGCCGCCCAGATGGAGATGGCGAAGCAGGGCATAATGCATGGTTACATGCGCATGTACTGGGCGAAAAAGATCTTCGAATGGAGCGAGACGCCCGGGGACGCTCTCCGGAAGGCCCTTTACCTGAATGACCGGTACGAGCTTGACGGAAGAGATCCGAACGGTTACACGGGTTGTGCCTGGGCCATCGGCGGCGTCCACGACCGGGCCTGGTTTCAGCGCCCTCTTTTTGGAAAAATCCGTTACATGAGTTATAATGGGTGCCGACAGAAATTCAATGTCGATGCCTACATCGACAGGATAGAACGCCTTTGAGGAGGTCGTGATCATGTCAAAGAAAGACAGAAAGATTATATTGATTGCCCAGTGCCTGGTGAACCCCTACTGCAGGGTCCATCTTCTGGGACAGAACTTTCCTCTCTCCCACGAACTGATGGACTATCTGATGAGGCACCGCGTCGGTGTGGTCCAGTATGCCTGTCCCGAGACAACGGCCATGGGCCTGATGCGAAATCCCCAGGGCCGGCAGCAGTACGATAATATTTTCTTCCGGCAGCATTGTAAGGAACTTCTTTCCGTACCCATGCTGATGGTACGTGAATTCATCAGAAACAATTACCGCCTCACCTGTTTCGTCGGCCTTGAAAACAGCCCTACCTGCGGCATTCACTGGGGCAAACACAAGGTGAACAGATATCAGACCGAATCGCCCAACCCCGTCGAAAACCCCGATCCCGATGATCCCGTTCTCATGGGCATCATGGCGGAAATTCTTTCGGAAGAACTGGCGCAGGACAATGTGAGGGTCCCATTTCTGGAGTTTCCGACCCAGGAACCCGTGGGGTCACCGAAGCGGAAGCGATTCTGGGAAGATCTGGAGAGGGCCGTGGAACCACGCCTCTTTACCGTCGAAAACGGTGTCACGGACCCCGACGACGTGGCGTGACCGGGATCTCCGGAAATAAAGGAATACCATCGATTCATGGATAACGCGGTAATGCCGGACACCGCCGCCTTCGGTGCCTTTCGTAAAACAGTCAAGGCCTTCTATCGCCGCCACGGGCGCGACCTTCCCTGGAGACATACCGATGATCCCTACCGGATTCTCCTGTCGGAGATCATGCTGCAGCAGACACAGGTAAGCAGGGTCATGGGGAAGTATGAAGCCTTTCTCGAGCGTTTTCCCGATATTGCCTCCCTGGCCGGCGCGCCGCTTCAGGATATCATGGAGGCCTGGCAGGGCCTCGGCTACAACCGGCGGGCCCTTTCACTGAAGAAACTGGCCGAAAAGGTGGTGCAGGATTTCGGCGGCACCATTCCGGAACGGGAAGAGGACCTGAAAAGACTGCCGGGTATCGGCAGTGCCACGGCCGCGGCGATTTGCGCCTTTGCCTGGAATCAGCCGGTGGTGTTCCTCGAAACCAACATCAGGGCGGTCTATATCCATCATTTTTTTGACGGTTCTTCCCGGGTCGGAGACGAGGAACTCCTCCCCCTTGTCGCCCTGACCCTCGATCGCAAAAATCCCCGGCGGTGGTACAATGCGCTCATGGACTACGGCGTATTCCTGAAGAAGCGTCACGCCAATCCCGCCCGGGGCAGTGAGCGCTACCGGAAACAGGCTCCTTTCGAAGGTTCCGACCGCCAGATACGGGGCGCGATTCTCAGGATCCTGGTGGAGCGGCCGGGAATCTCCGAAGAGGAGCTTGCGGCGGAGCTGCCCTTTGAAGCGGAAAGGATCGGGAAAAATGTCGATGGGCTGGTTCGCGAAGGGATGGTGACAAAAAAGGGGTCATCCCTCTTCGTGGGATAACCTCTGATATCGACAGTCCTCAACCGGCGCCATGGCGAGGGGGGAGAGGAGGGTACGTTTTTAGCGTACAAGGTGGTTCGCCACGGTAGCCGGTCAAGAACCTGTCTTCACCTGTTTTTCGGGCCAGCCGGTTCGGGAAGCTTTACAGTCCCATGTAACGGCTGATTATCAGCAGCATGATTTCCGATGTCCCCGCGTAAATGGTCTGAACGCGGGCATCTCTGAAAATCCGCGCAATGGGGTACTCTTCCATGTAGCCGTATCCGCCGTGATACTGCACGCATTTTC
>CAYTUH010000176.1:4649-5912 GCA_964441165.1 uncultured Syntrophaceae bacterium | reverse complement strand
ACCGGTTCTTTTTTCCAGTAGATCGGCCCGGTGTATCGATACTCTTCACCAAGGCATCGATACAGTCCCACTTCGCGGTGTTCGAAGAGGTGAAAATTGAATGCGATGCCCGCATTGATGAGATTATAGCAATAGTCCGACGGGATGACGCTACTGCGATTGGTGCCAGGATAAGCATTTACCACTAGGTCGATGATTTCCTCCCTGAGAAACTCTTCGCCAATCTTGTTACGAAAAACTGAAGAAACCTTGTCCTGAATTCTTGAATTATCCTGTGATCCAGCCATTGCTGTCCTCCTTTTCATCACTTCTATTGAAAGACCTCACACAATAGAAGAATCTTGGGGTCAGGTCTTGGATTGTGAATTTATAGATATAATCCAGGGGAAAATTGCGGGGTAAGATCTTGGTTTTTGCGTGCTGTCTTGTTTGTCGCTTTTATTAAAAAAACCTCCACATTATCTCGTTATTCAAAAAAAGGGGCAGGGCCCTTGCGGGTCCTGCCCCTCGGGTGTTACTACATGCCGATCATGGCCAGGGCTTCCGTGATCTCGAACCAGACATTGATGGAGTACTTGAACCCCGGTACTCCCATGTAGGCGGCGTAGCGGTTGGCAACAACGGTCACCGCATCGGCAAGTTTTGCGGCCTCAACTTCGTAAAGGGCCACGGTCTGAATTCCCTGAGTGTTCGATGCCCTGAGAAAGGGCCCGGTCATCTTGATATGGGTGGGAAGGGCAGGCTGCCCCTTGAACCGCTTTCCCATTTCCTTGGAGCTTTCCGGAGGGTACGTAATGGAAGCGATAATAATCATCCTCTTTTCTCCTTTCGTGGTAATGATCCTGCTGTTGAATGAAGCACATAACGAGACAGGGATTGTGTGTTCCAGGTTGCTTGGTTCCTGTCCCGGACTCGGTTTTTTCATGCTCCTTCTCTGAAGGGTCCCTGAAGTAAATGGACGGTATTCCCGCCGAGAATGAAGAGCCCCTGCAAGGCAATGGAATCGCGTGTGAGGGTATTGCTATGGCGAAGCTTTCGGCTTTGTAAACTTGTTTTCGTTGTGCCTGATATGGGTGCTGCCGGTCAGCCTGTTTCGAAAGGATATTCCATCAAGATGGAGGAATAGTGATTACATGCGTATGCGTGGAAAGGTCATGCAGAAATCATTTCTATGCATGAGAGCGATTCCTCGAAGCTCCCGACAGTATGATAACCGTCAGGAGCGAACTACAGGCAATTTGAGATACATGGTTTCTTGCCTCT
>CAYTUH010000176.1:1248-4628 GCA_964441165.1 uncultured Syntrophaceae bacterium | reverse complement strand
CGATGTGCAGAAACACTGAGAGAGATTGCTCTGGACTTTCGCCCACGCAATGATAAATAAGAACCCCCTTGTAATTGCAGTACGCTGAAGGCTGCGTGGCCAGCCGGTTTTGCTGTTTTTTGCTGATGGCTGAGAGCTTTTTGAGATTGCCGCGTCATCCGCTACAGGCGGACTTCTCGCAATGACAATCCGGGACTTTCCTTGCCATAACGGACAGCCGTCGCCTTTGCAGTCACTTCAGATCGGAGTCTTTGCGATTACACGGGCCGATGCTTTGCCTGAATTGAAATATGATATTATGAACCGCACTGTACCCCCCTATTTTTGTTTGTCAAGCACATAATTGAAGGTGACGAAAAGGTCGTATTCCTTTGCTTATTCGGTGTTTTGAAAAAGGCCTGACGTGGTTTTGCGGCCCCTTTGTACACCGGCGGGAATGGCGGAGCCATTCAGGATTAATGGAGTAAGGATTGAGGGATTTTTAAAAGACAGGCACAAAGGCACTGAGGCACACAGGCACAGAGGGAAAGCGAAAAGACAGGCACAAAGGGGCAGAGGCACAAAGGCACAGAGGAATAGATAGGACCTAAGTGACAGATAAAAAAGAAGAAAGAGTCATTCCCTCGAATGCGGGAATCCAGGCTGTGGATTCCGGATATCCGCTGACGCGGATTCCGGAATGACATCTTTGTCGTCGTAGGAAGGTTTAAAGGTATTTTGAGTTTTTTGCTGATGGCTGACTGCTGACAGCTGCGACAGGATTGATGGAGTATGGATTGAGGGATTGAATGAAATGCCAAAGTTACAAAGTTACAAATTCACAAAGTACCTGAGTAAAAGACTGTTTCGAGAAGACAAAGCACGTGGTCATTGCGAGACCGTCCTCGACGGTCGTGGCAATCTTGATTCCTGGATTCCGGATATTCGCTGGCGCGGATTCCGGAATGACATCTTTGTCGTTGTACCAAGGTTTGAAAGTTTGTTGATCTTTTTTGCTGAATGCTGACAGCTGACGGCTGACAGCTCGCTTTTTCTTTTAATCTCCATAATATACTGTTTTTTATTGCCTTGACACACCAGGGTAATTTTGAGATATTTATTACCTAAAACAACACATCGAAAAGGCTTCATCGCCCCTTTCACATTCATCAAGTCCGTACTCAGGAAAACATCCACTGGCACCACCGGATATCGGGACGCAGGAAAGTATCTTTCGAGAGAGTTACAGGGAAGACGTCACGATTTATCAGAACTAAATGAGCACGCTCATTATCCGGGAGGGACTATGCTCTCAGGAAAACTGATCACAATACTTGAAAAGAGCAGCGAGGAGCTGACGGAGCGCATCATGAAGGATCTTCTCGCACGGGAGGAGACCCGCCACCTGCGCGACCTTCGCCAGAGCAGGGTCTACGCCCTCGTCTATGATGTCTACGGCATGCTGATCTCGTGGCTGAGCGGCGAAAAGACAAAGGGAAAGATCATCGAGCACTACATCGAGCTCGGCCGGCAAAGATACAACGAGGGGGTGCCGCTGTCGGAGATGCTCATGGTGCTGATGCTTATCAAACGGCACATATGGCTCTTTGCCATCGAGAAAAAGGTCATCGACCCCTCCTTCCCGCTTCAGCAGGTCCTGGAGCTGAATAACCGGGTCGTCTTCTTCTTTGACCGAGCCATGTATTTTGTGTCGGTGGGCTACGAGAAGGAAAGCAGGGAAGATTCGTACGAGTTGTGAAAATGACAGGCACTAAGGCACTGAGGCACACAGGCACAGAGGAAAAGCGTTTCGCGTTTTGAGAAAATACAAGGTACGCGGTCATTGCGAGATTGGCCTCGGCGGTCGTGGCAATCTTTTTTAAAGGTTTTTCAGTTTTTACTGACCGCTGACGGCTGAAAGCTAAATTGTAGCGTGCCGATTTATCGGCGCTTTCATTTTTTGCCGGATGAATCTTGCGCTTATCAGCGCAATGGCCTGATGAATCAGGCAGCTACATGTTACAAGCAGCGACAAAGTCCCAAAGTACCTGAGTATCTGAGTTCCAAAGGGAAAAGCAGCTCATACGTTCTTAAGTTCTTGAGCAAAAGCAGAAATCGTCATTCCCGCGAACGCGGAAATACAAGGTACACGGTCATTGCGAGATTGCCCTCGGCGGTCGTGGCAATCTGTTTTTAAAGGTTTTTCAGTTTTTACTGACCGCTGATAGCTGAATGCTGAAAGCTATATGCCATGGAAACCATCATTACACGGATCGTGGAGATTGAAAAGCAGTGTACCGCCGAGGTCGAGCAGGCCGAGCGGGAGTCGAAGGAGCGCGTCGAAGCGCACCGGCAGGCGCTGGAGGAGAGGAAGAAAAAGGAATTCGCCGCCATCGAAGCCGCGAATAAGGAAAGCCTGGCACGGGCGCTGGAAGAGGCCGGAGCCGAGGCGGCGCGGGAATCCGAGGCGGTACGGCGCGATCATGAACGACTGGAACAGGATGCAGGGCTGAAAGAGGAGGTCAGGGGAAAGATACTTTCCATGCTTCTTTCGGAATGAGGTGCCATGAAAGACTACGCCGATGACGGAAACCTCCATGCGCGGATACATGCCATGCGGAGCCGCCTTATGACCCTGGCGGACTACGCCGCCCTCGTGCGTGACCGGGAAGCCTTCCGGAAAAGGATCGCCGGGGGGCGAGATTTCATTGAAGCCAAAGAGAATATCTTTACGGAGCAGATCGCCGGTATCCTGCGCCTCGCCGAGGCGGCGAAGAAATATGCCCCGCTCTTTTTAGCCTTTCTCCGTCAGTACGAGGTGAAGAACGCCAAACTTCTCCTGGCAAAGGCCTACGGACGGCAGGTCCATGAGCAGTGGTACGACATCGGACTTTATGCAACCTTCGACAGGAGCCTCCTCGGGGGTGAGCTTACGCCCGGCGGCATGCGGACGCTGCTGGCCGACATGTACGGTGACGACGCCTTCCATGATGACGGGAGCTTCGAACGTCTCGAGATGCGTATCGACATGCACGCGGCGAGAATGCTCCATGACGCCTCAGCCCCCTTCGGGTCCGGCGCGAAAAAGATCTTTGACGCGTTTATGGGGAGACGGATTGCCATGATCGCCCTGATCTGGCGCCGGCGGCTCAGGGAGAACTACCGCTGGGACGACGGGCGGATCGAGGGGCAGCTCACGCTCATGAGCGATATTTTCGAGATCGACCCGCGGCCGCAGATGAAAATCGTGGAAGAGACCCTGGAACACCGCCTCGAGGAGCGGCGCAAGACCGGAGGTGCCGCTCTTTCGCTGACGGATCGGGAGTACTATCTCGAGGAGGACTACTACCAGTGGGTTCGCTCGCTGTTCCATCGGGATTTCCATTCCGTCTACTGCGTCG
>CAYTUH010000176.1:0-1238 GCA_964441165.1 uncultured Syntrophaceae bacterium | reverse complement strand
TACGAGTGCCCGTTCGCCGATCTCTGGCTGCTCTACTACCAGGTGAGGAATCTCTTCCGCGTCGTCGAGGGCATGCGGTTCTCGCTGCCGCCGGGAGAAATCATGGAAAGAATTATCGGTGAGGCATAATGGCCGGGATATTCGTCAAGTCGGACATCAGAGAGGTAAGCATCGCCATCGAGAAGGCATGCTCACAGGATGTCTACCTCGCGCTGGGAAAGGCGGGCTTCATCCATCTCTTCCATGCGAGGGAGACTGCCGCCGGGGAGGGGAGCGATGAGCGGTTCCGGGACGAAGAGGCCAGGGGCAAGGAGATCCTCGCGGACATCGAGACAGCGTTGACGGCTTTGGGTGTCGAGATTCCCGGAAATGGGGCATTCCGGAGAATCAACAATACGAAAGAGGACCGGGCCTTTGTGTCGAAGGCGAAGGGCACCGTCGAACGGGGGCTGCGTATTCGTGCCCGGATTCAGGTGGAACTGGACCGGACGGTGAGGCGCATCACCTGCCATGACGTATTGAACCGTATGGGAGTCGATCCCCGGGTCTTCGCAACAGCGCGCCTGGTGACGGTGGTCTTCGGAACCGTCGACGACGGCGACTGGGTTCCTCCGGCGGACGAGCGGTTCCTGGTGGTGAAGGAAGGGGCCTATGCCTGTGGTACGGCCCTTGCCGCCGGTGTGCCTGCCATGGGTCACTTTCTCGAGAGTCATGGTTTCGAGGATCTCTCCGCCGAAGTCGGGAAAGATTCACTGGAGCACCTCACGCGTCGGCGGCAAATCCTGGAGCGGAGACTGCTGAAAATGGATGCCTGCATCGCCGCATTGAAGAAGGAGATGGTTCCCTCCTTGATAACACTGCAGGGGGCGTACCGGGGGTACGCAAAAATACTGAAGGCCCTGAGGTTGTCCGGCTTCTCGTTACGGGCCCTCTTCATCACGGGATGGATGGACCTGGCCGACCGGGAACGGCTGACGACGCTCCTCCGGAAAATGTGCGGCGACCGGTTCATTGCCGTGGTGTCGGAGCAGCGAAACCCCGCCGCCCCCGTGCGCCTCCGCAACATGGCCTTCTTCAGGCCCTTCGAGCTTCTCGTGAAGACCATCGGCATGCCCGCCAATGCCGAGATCGATCCCACGCCGCTCACCGCCCTGACCTTCGTCCTCATGTTCGGCCTCATGTTCGGCGATCTCGGCCAGGGACTTGTTCTGGCCCTCGGCGGTTTGGTTATCAGGCGG
>CAYTUH010000175.1:0-5915 GCA_964441165.1 uncultured Syntrophaceae bacterium | reverse complement strand
ACAAAATATTCTCAACGCGAATATTGCTGTTAACATAATAATATTAATGAACACATTGTCATCTTTAGCCCCCCTAACCCTTCATGAACTCGCTCTGCAGGTGTCGGGATTCTTTACAACATGGCAGGTTAATGACGGATATCAGAAAAATTGTACCGGGTATCAGAAAACCTAAATAGATATAATGAGTAACAATATCTATTTGTTATTTGCCCCTTTTGTCAAAGCAACAGAAGGAACGGGAGAGTGGCATGCAAATTGCTGTATTGTATTACATAATAAGTTAGCAAAAGGGGAGAAACTATTATGAAAAAACTCGCTATTGTTTTCATGGTATTTGTTTTCCTGGGATTCGGACTGACTTTTTCACCAGGCGTATACGCAAGTCCGATCACCGGAGAAGAACTTAACAACTCTTTCGACGCCAATAGTACCAACGCACTGAATTATGCCAGCAATGCGCCGGGGCGTCCGGGTCAGGACGCGCCATTCGTGCTTTTTGACAGCGCTGATGCGGGCCATGTGAGCTTGACATTCAACAATACCTCCGTCGTACCAAGTTATTTTGAATACCGCATCGATGGCATTGTGAAGACGTCTGGTACTGCCCATTATTTCATTCCAGGTGAATTCGTTTACCCCTGGTTGTCATTGGCCTCCGGCAGTCCTCCCTCAACACAAACCTTCGCCGCTTCCCAGATGGTCGAAATCCGCTCTGCCTTTGGTCCTGAAAATGACTGGTTTTTTGACTGGACAGCCTTCAAAGTTGCAAGCGTTCCCGAACCCGCCAGCATGTTGCTTCTGAGCCTTGGACTGTTTGGAATTGTCGGCATCAAGAAAACGTTTCAGAAGTAACGAAAAATATAAGCGGTTTAATTGCAGAAAGGCAGGGTCCTCCGGCTCTGCCTTTCTGTGTCTTTCCTGCGGTAATCATCGACTCCACGGTCACGCTCCCATTTCAGAGTAGCAGGTATCGCCGGATTTTCACTTCTTCCGGTAACCGATATTTCCCGAATTGTATTCATCTTTGAAGTGTATCCCTGAAGGTCGGACGCATGAGTTAAGGGTTGGATTGCCTGCACTCCCTCGGGGGTCATGAATCATTTGATCCCGAATGCATCGATGAGCCAGAGGCTCATTTCAGGCACGTAGGTGATCACCAGGAGCCCGATCATCAGGATGAGGATGAAGGGGATCGTGGCCCTATAGAGGGTGATGACCGATTTATCGAACCTGATGCATGAGATGAAGAGGTTCATGCCCACCGGCGGCGTGGAATAACCGATTTCCAGATTGGTCAGGAAGATGATCCCCAGATGGACGGGGTTGATGTCGTAACTCAGGGCGATGGGGACAACGAGCGGGACCACCACCACGAGGGCGGAATAGATATCCATGATGCAGCCGACGACAAGGAGAAAGATATTCAGGACGATGAGAAAGGTGATCTTCGAGGTGATATGGGCCTGGATAAAGTCGAGCGCACTCAGGGGAATCTCCGCGTCGATCATATAGGTGGTCAGGGCCAGGGCCGACCCGAATATGATAAATATGCCGCCGACGAGGACCATGCTCTCGTGCATGATCGTCGGGATATCGGTTAACCGGATGTCTTTATGGACAAATATTTCCACGATGAGTGCGTAGGCGACGGTGATGGAGGCAACTTCGCCCAGGGTGACGAAGCCCCCGAAGATCCCCACGATCAGGATGACCGGGATAAAGAGCTCCCATTTGGCCTCTGCGGCCGTCTTTATGAGTTCGATCCCGGAAAAGGCTTTCTTTGAAACCTGCGCCTTTCCGGCGACGACGATGCTGTAGACGGAGAGGATGACGACGAGAAATACTCCCGGTATCAGACCGGCCGCGAAGAGCGGGGGAATGCTTGTTTCGGAGACGACGCCGTATATGATGATGGGCAGGCTCGGAAAAAAGAGCAGCCCCAGGCTTCCCGATGAGGTGAGCAGGCCGAGGGAAAATCGTTCGTGATACTTTTCCTTGATAAGCGCCGGAAAGAGCAGTCCTCCCAGCGCGATAATCGTGACCCCCGAGGCCCCCGTAAAGGCCGTAAAGAAGGCGCATGCCACCAGAGATACCACGGCCAGCCCCCCGGGCATCCACCCGAAAAGCGCCTGGGAGAAGTTGACGATCCTGATCGAGGCCCTGCTTTCAGCGAGGACATACCCTGCAAAGGTGAAGATGGGAATGGTATAGAGGACGGGGTTGTTGGAAAATTTGCCGTATATATCGACGATCAGCGCGGCAAACTGGATATCGGAAAGGAAAAACCCGAGCAGGGCGAAGGATGAGATCACCACGAAGACGGGGGCGCCCATAAAGGCCATGAGAAGGATAAGGATAATCGCAAAGACTGTCACGAGGGTCACTCTCCCGTCATAACCAGTGAACGGATACTTTTCACGCACCGCAGGGCAAACCGCAGGGTAACCACCACATAGCCGATGGGAATGATTACCTGGAGGATCCATGCCGGGGTCTTATAGAAGGCGATGACTCCCCCGCCCTGATAATCGACAGAGACAAAGTTTATGGAGGCATAGACGAGGATGCCGCAGACGATGACGGAAAAAATGCCCGTCACAACTTCAAAGATACTGCGCCACCGGGCCGGCAGCATATGCTGCGCAATTTCGATTTTGATATGTTTGCCGTCCCGCGCCGCAAGGCCCGCGCCGAGAAAGGCCACCCAGAGAACAAGGTGGCGCACAATCTCGGCGCCACCCATGATCCCGACGGAAAAAAAATTTCTGAGTACTATCTGGACAAGAACAAGGATCACCATTGCGCCTAAGGCCGTGGCGAGAAGCACTTCTTCGATTCGGGCAATGTAATCAAAAAAAGACCGGGGCCCCCGGGAAGAAAAACCGCACTCGGGGCATGCATCCCTGTTGTTGGAGAGATCAGCTCCACATTTTCTACAGCGCATAGGCTGGTTCCTATTGAAGTATTTCAATCGATGTGTTGCCGGGATGATTCGTCCTGTATTCGTTGAGAAGCGACACGGTTTTGTCCAGAAGCTCCTGGCTGTAGAGTTCTCCGACGAGGTTTTGCCGGGCCCGCTCGGCGGCTTCGAATATGAACCGGTAATCGTCGCTGTTATCTACATCCATTACAATCCGGATTCCTTCCCGTTTCAATATCTCGAGACACTTTGCGTCTTCGTTTCTTGTGGCCTTCGCGATTCTTTCATGAGCATTTCTCGATATTTCCATGATGATCTTCCGGCTCTCGGGGGAGATCCGTTCCCATACCTTTCTGGTAACCACCGTTGCACCAAGGATGTTTGACGAAGGGAAGGCTCCCATGTAATTGAACCGGCTGTACCACTGGAACGCCACCGCGCCGTAAGGCGTCGATGTGGCACAGTCGATCAGATTCGTGGAAAGGGACGTGGCCACATCGGGAAGGGAAAGGGAGATTGGTGATATCCCCAGGGCCTTGAACACCTCCCGCCCTATGGGATCGCCTTCCAGCGTCCACCACTTCTGGGCCCGGGCAACCTCAAGGGACGTGAGCGGGACCTTGGAGAAGGTATAGATGAACCCGAGGTCCATCCATCCGAGGACGATAAATCCATTGTCTTCAAAGAGCCTGTTCATCCTCTCTTCAATATGGGATCTGACATATTTGACTTCGTCATAATTTCTGAACACATAGGGGATCTCCGTCACCCGTACCGCCGGCACGATTTGCCCGAGACCCGTTCCCATAAAGCCCCCGCCGTGGAGCTGGCCCAGTCTGATCTTTCTCAAGACATCCTTTTCGTCGCCCTGCACACCACCCCAGTAGATCTTGAAGGCGACTTCATTTCCGGTCTTTTCTCTGACCTGCGCTGAAAGTTCTTCAAAGATATTCATTATGGAAGAGCCTTTCGGGGCAAGGGTGGCCAGTTTTATCGTAATTCTGGCCTTTTCCGCCCCGTAAGCTCCGGCACACATGTATCCGGTCACCACAAAAAGGATCAGCAGCGCTGTCGTGAATCTCTTCATTGAATACATCCCCTCATTTGTTGCTCATTCATGCGATTGAATAGACATCAAAAGTATTCGTCCACATCCTCCAACAGAATTTCCGCCTTCCTCTTGGTAATTTCGTTGGTAAAATTTTTCTCCGGGAAATAATTCACCGGTGTGGCGATCACCGTCTTCAGAGTGTTTACGAAGAGATCCCGGTCCTGTATCTGGTAGGCATAATACTGGGCGTAGAGCAGGTGCACGAACAGGAGTTTTGATTGCGAAAGTTCAAAGGCACGTTCAAAATGATACCGGGCTTTTTCAGGGTCTCCTCCGAGGACCTTCGACCGTGACGCATAATAGGCGCCCAGCGCTGCATGAGCACTGCCGTAATAATATGCTTCATCCAGTGCAACAATCCGCAGCAGCATTGCCTCAACCTTGGGCACGTCCAGGAGAACCTCCGGATCGTCAAGGTTCACGGCGATCCAGGCCATCCAGTTGTTCGCGATCCAGTAGAGGGCCGGAACGTCCTCGGCATCGAATTCATCGAGAGAGGACCTGAAGGCATCAAGGCCCCGGGTGAAAATTTCCCGTGAATGCCCTTCCAGTACAAGTGCACGGAGGGCATACTCGCGCGCCTTGAGATAGAGCATGCGCGCCCGTGCCCTGTCACCATCCTGGACAAAGGCAAAGGTATAGCCGAAATATGCTTCCGCTGCCCGGAGGAGCAGCTTCGGGTTGGGTGCGGTCTCGATGAATCCGTCTATCTGGATCAGCGTCGCGGGAAGGGCGTCGCGCACCATATCGACATCGGGATTCCTGTTGACGGCCGCATTCATTCCCTTCATGAGGGGGTCCATGGATTTGATCATGTATTCCGTCGGGGAACACCCCCACATCGTGACCATGAGGACGAGAAACAGAAGCATCTTCACTGCATAATAGGATCGCCGGACCATGGAACCCTCCTTAAACATTGTGCCGCGCAGACGAGATCGTACCTTTCCTGCCTTTCCCTGTCTTGACCGGGAGTGCTCCCGTAAGCCCCGCCCTGTGGGCGGGGAGCTTCACAAAAAGCGATTTTTCCACCACAAACCCTGCCTTTTTAGAAGAAAAAAGGGGGGATACTGCTGAAATCATGTTCCTTGAGTGCTGTTCAAAAACCAAGCCCTGATATTATTACCAAGGAATATGAATTAAACGACACTATGTCAATGAAATTTCTTTAGATGGAAAGGGGTATGCTCTTGTTCCTCCATCAGGCATGGAGGCCAAAAATGCATACCTGGGGACAATGCGGAACAGCCGGTACCGTCGACAGGGGTCCCCCTCCTGATAACAGTAATGGCTCAGGTGTCACTCAGGCGGAAAAGGTGAGTTTGGTGCCGCTCATATTCAGGATAAACTGACCGGGCATTTCCCGTTCGATGTTGACGGAGGCCTTTCTGCCCGTACAGTGACAGGGAATGACATATGCGGGGTCAATGGTTTTCAAGGCGGCCGTCGTCGGATCAATGAGCGGCTCAAAGAGCGGACCGCCCAGGTGAAATCCGCCCATAACGACGTGCACGCGGCCGATACCGGTTGTCGCCACGGCATGATTGACCGTGTTGACTATGCCGGAATGGGCACATCCCGAAAACACTACGAGTCCCTTTCCCCGCAGATTCATGACAACGGAGGAGTCGTCTTCCATGGGGTCCCACGTTTCCACGCCGTCATCGCTGTAATAGGCGTTCGGCATGCCCTTTTCAAAACTCGTCTTCCTCGCGATTTCCCCGAGAAACAGTACGTGTCCGCCCGGAAGGCAGAGGGGCTCCTTTGTCTCCACGAGCGTTATACCGGCTCTTGCCACCCGCTCCCGGGTAAATTCCGGAAGATCTTCACGAAGACCGGTGCCGCTTTTGGTATACCTCGAAGGCCGGAACGCGGCAGGAT
>CAYTUH010000174.1:0-5917 GCA_964441165.1 uncultured Syntrophaceae bacterium | reverse complement strand
GACATAATAGATGCTCTGGGGAAGGATGCGTCCGAAATTGATTGAATTTGCCGACGTGAAATTGAGATAGCCCAGCGACGGGTCGGAGAAGGCCTCTTTCACGAGGTTCTGGCAGTCATCGAACTTCCCGTCGATGGAGAGAGCCTGTACATTCTCACCGATCGTATCGAGCTGCTTCTTCTGCCGTCCGCTCACTTCCTTCCTTGGATAGAGAATATTGACGTCTATCCCGTCGACGCCCTTGAAGGCCTCGCCGACGGCGCTCCCCGTATCCCCCGATGTGGCAACGAGGACATTGAGGCGTGTACCCTCCGGCCGGAAATGACTCATGAGCCGCGCCATCATCCGGGCCGCGAAATCCTTGAAGGATGCCGTGGGATCGAGACGCATGATGTATTTACGGTCATAGACCTGCTCCAGCGGCACCGGGAAGGGATAGGAATCCTCCACGATCTGCCGGAGCACTCCCGGCTCTATTTCATCACCGAGAAAGGCGCCCGCTATTCGCGCCGCCGTCTCGGCATAGGGTTGCCCCTTGAGGGAGAGAATCTCTTCGCGGGAAAGCACCGGAACCCGGTCGGGCATGTAAAGCCCCTGATCGGGCGCCTGCCCCTGCAGCAGGGCATCCCGGAAGGAGACATCACCCCTGAAGGGAGTGATTCCCGCCACCCCGTCAAGATTTCTGTTCGTACTGTAATAACGGATACCCTTAACCATAATTCTCACTTATTCCATAGGACTTTGAAAAATCAAGAAAGAGCCTGTGATGGTTCATCAGACCACGCTGCTTCTTGTAAATCAGATAAAAATCACGCTCAATCCGGCCGTGCCTCACAGGGATTTCGACGAGCGATCCCCTTTCGATCTCACGCCGTACTGCGTGAATCGAAATGATCGACACCCCAAGACCGGAGAGAACGGCTTCCTTCACCGCTTCCGAACTGCCCAGTTCCCCGATTATATTGAAGGCGGACAGGTCCATCTTCTTTTTTTCACGCAAATATGTCTCGAGAATGGCCCGGGTCGCCGAGCCCTGTTCCCTGTTCACAAAGGGTTCGCCCGAGACTTCATCGAAGGTGACGCTCTTCTTCTCCAGCCAGCGGTGCCCGGCGGGCGCCACCAGGACCAGCCGGTCCTTCCACAGAGATTCGGCATGCAGTTTCCTGTGCTCAACGGCCCTGCCGATGAAGCCGATTTCCGCTTCATCATTGAGTATCATGTCTATCGTTTCCCCGCTGTCACGGGTTTTCACGAAACAATTAATGTCGGGATAGGATAACTTGAAGGCCTGGATGAGACGAGGCAGGATGTAGGTCGCCGGTATGGTGCTGGCCGCGAGATAGAGGTTTCCCGATTCATTTTCGTGCATGCGTCCGATCTTTTCTCCCGTCTCGTCCAGCAGTCTGAAGATTCGTCGGGCGCTTTCATAGATGACTCTTCCCTCCGGCGTGAGGGAAATCCCGGTCTGTCGTCTCTCCACGACTCTGGCCTCGACGGTATCCTCGAGATGCTGTATGTGCTTGCTCAGCGAAGGCTGGGAAAGCCCCATCTTCCCGGCCGCCTTTATGAAGCTCCGCTCTTCCGCCACGCTGACGAGGGATTCAAGCTGCTGCATGGTGATATTCTTGAAATTACGGTAATTCATGGCCTCGGGATATCATAAGAATCGCCCATAATCAACCGCTATTTATAACAATAATGAATTTGACATATTCACCATATTCCGTTAGGTTTCTCCCGTACCGTGATGATATCCGGAATCCATGTCAAAAGGATGGCGAAGATGGCCGACAGCAGGAAAATCCGCCTGACGGGAAACTGTCCGCGGCGCAGGGTGAGCCTGTAAAATAGGTCCGGGGGACCTGAATCAGGCACTCTGTGGTTTACCCCTCGTTCATGACCCCAATCTCATTGCCGGCATAGAGCACTGTGATGACGCAGGGGTGTACAAACTCACCGACGATATCGCCCTCATCCAGACGGTCGATTTCTTTACCCCCATTGTCGATGATCCCTACACCTTCGGTCTGGTGGCCGCCGCAAATTCACTGTCCGACATCTATGCCATGGGCGGTAAAGCGCTGACGGCCATGAACATCATCTGTTTTCCCATTACCTCCATGGAGATAGGGGTCCTCCATGACATACTTAGAGGCGGACTGGACAAGATGAAGGAAGCGGGAGTGCTTCTTGTGGGAGGACACAGCGTCGACGATCAGGAATTGAAGTACGGCCTTTCCGTCACGGGAACGGTTCATCCTGAAAGGGTTGTTCTGAACAGGGGGGCACGCCCCGGCGATGCATTGATCCTGACGAAACCGATCGGCACGGGGATCATCAATACGGCACTGAAGGCGCAGATGGCATCGGAAGAACTGGTTGAACGCGCCATTGCCTGCATGGTGGAGCTGAACAGGAAGGCGGCGGATTTGATGATGGAGTCCGGAACTGTCCACGCATGCACCGATATTACGGGGTTCGGCCTTCTCGGTCACGCCGCGGAAATGATCCAGGGAAGCGACACGGGAATGATCATCGATGCGTCGTCGGTACCCCTCATCGGCGATGTCAGGGAATTCGTCACCATGGGAATTCTCCCCGGCGGACTTCACCGAAACCGTAAGTTCCGTCTCGACATGGTCGAAAAAGAGCCGGGCTGCCCGGACTGGCTCTTTGATGTTTTGTTCGATCCCCAGACATCGGGCGGATTGTTCATCTCATTGCCCGAAGAACAGGCGGGTGACCTGGTGAAGAGGATGAATAAGGCCGGCCTCACAGACGCGTCGATTGTCGGTCGCGTCGTAAAAGAACCGGCGGGGAAGATTATCGTAGAATAGTGTCTCTCGAAGAACGGCACCGGAAGAGAGGGGCCCATCCGGCCCCATTCCACCCTGTTCCAATCCCGGAAAATCATATAGAGAACCTCTGAGTAAAATTACTTTCCAAGTGGGGAAATCCAATAACGGCGTAGTATGCACGGTCCCATTATATTCATATAATGAATTTGACATATAATAATATTTAATTTATAGACGGTCATCATCATGCTGCACAGCAAAAAACGGGGAGGACTTCATGACTGACTTGAAAAACATCTTTGCCTCGCGGGGGGGCATCATCGGTGTCGGCGCGGTAATCGGAATTATCGCTGCCCTTCTTCAGAAATTCGGGAACCCGGGCAACATGGGAATCTGCGTGGCCTGTTTCGAGCGTGATATTGCCGGTGCCCTTGGCCTGCACCGGGCCGCAGTGGTCCAGTACATGCGTCCCGAAATCATGGGGTTTGTGCTCGGTGCCCTGATCGCGGCCTTCGCATTCAGGGAATTCCGCCCCCGCACGGGATCGGCACCGATTGTCCGCTTCGTTCTCGGGGTCTTCGCCATGATCGGAGCGCTGGTTTTTCTCGGCTGCCCCTGGCGTGCCGCCCTTCGTCTCGCCGCAGGCGACGGCAACGCCATCCTCGGTCTCCTGGGACTGATTTTCGGAATCTGGCTCGGTACACGGTTCCTCAAGAACGGGTACACCCTTGGAAGGTCACAGCAAACCTATGCCGCTGCCGGTTTGATCATGCCCTTCATCATGATCGGCTTTCTCGCCCTCATGTTCATCTACCCGCACATCAGCGGTCAGGGCAAAAGCGGCGTCCTCTTCTACAGCCTCAAGGGTCCCGGCTCCATGCACGCGTCGCTTCTGCTTTCCCTGGGTGCGGGGCTTGCCGTCGGATTTCTGGCACAGCGGAGCCGGTTCTGTACCATGGGGGCCTTCCGCGACCTTCTCCTTTTCAGGCAGGTTCACCTTCTCTCGGGATTTGTTGCCCTCATCATTGCGGCCTTCGTCACGAACATCATAGTGGGTCAGTTTCACGCCGGCTTTGAAGGACAGCCTGTGGCTCACACCATGCACTTTTGGAATTTCGCGGGCATGACGCTGGCGGGACTCTCTTTCTGCCTCGCCGGTGGGTGTCCCGGGCGTCAGCTTTTCATGTCCGGAGAAGGAGACGGCGATGCCGCCGTTTTTGTCATGGGGATGATTGTCGGTGCCGCCTTCGCCCACAATTTCGGTCTCGCAAGTTCGCCGAACGGGGTCGGCCCTCACGGTATCGCCGCGGTGGTGGTGGGCCTGACGGTCTGTCTCGTTATCGGATTTACCATGAGAAAACGTCTTACCTGAGGAGTATGAACGATGAGTAAACTTGTTGATGCACGAGGTCTCTCCTGCCCCCAGCCTGTCCTCATGACGATGGGAGCAATCGAGGAGGGAGGGGAACCGGAACTGGAAGTGCTGGTTGACACGGACACCTCCGCCGAAAACGTGTCACGGGCCGCGCAGAGCCGGGGCTGGAAGGTGACGGACGTCGTCGATGAAGACGGCGGATACAGGGTTCTGCTTAAACAAGGGTAGCATAGAGAGCGCTCCCTGGAAGGTTTCTTGAGGAAATCGAGGCGTGTCGCCGTGAAAGGGGGGACCGGGATCCGGATGGAACCCCCGGCGGCACACCTTTGCTGTTCCGACGCATTCTGCACCCTCTGTGAACATGAGTAAAAACACTATCCGGAAGAACCGGGAACCATGGCAAGACGAAAAAAAGCCCCGGGCTGTCTTTCCCGGGGCTTCGTTCATGATCTATTCTGCAGGCATGCTTCAGGTTATCGCTCAGGTATCCGATTTTTCAGTTGAGGGGGGAGGGGTCGTTTCTTTCGTTTCCGCCACAGGAGCCGCATGCTCTTCACTGCTCTCACTGGTCGAGGGTTTCTTTCCACCGTAGTCGGTCACATACCATCCGGACCCCTTTAATTGAAAGGATGAAAGGGATATGAGCTTGTCAACGTTACCGTTGCAGAACTTGCACTGTTTTACCGCTCCGTCGGTAATTCCCTGAAAGACTTCAAACTGTTTTCCACACTTCCTGCACTTGTATTCATAAATCGGCATATCGTAAAACCTCCTGCAAAATAAGGACTATGTAGAGCACCTGCCATTATTGAAGGGAGAACATGTCTCCCAGCCGGTAACGATCGCTGAAACATTCAAGCACAAGCTTCAAATCGCTCCGGGGCACAGGCTGAAGAATGTTTTGGGTAATGGAATGAACCCGCTCCTCTTCTTCCTGCCGCGCCTCACAGGCTGCATCGAAATCACTGTCGCCCCGGCCGAATCGAACCACATGCACGAGCTCGTGGATCGCGATATAGAGCATCAGAGGTGCCAGCTTCACATAGGTCTCGCCTCTTCTGACCGCATCAAGAATTCGGTCGTCCTGAAGACATATTTTAAAGAAATAATAATTATCAGGATGATTTATTCGCCCATCCTTCTGGTAATAATAACGACATAAATGCGCAAAGGCATCACGGCTTCGCTCATGTTCCTCGAGTTGCGCAAGCGTTTTTACTTCATATTTATGGGCCTTCAATCCCCTGTCGCCAAGGCCGAAGTAGGCCCCCGTCAATTTCTCGGCATGCTGAAACGCCTCATAGACGGTAGCGATATGTGGTAGGCTGAAATACATAACAGCAACCTATCACTTTCTTTTTATGCCGCTAATATATTCATTCATCCCTGCATGTCAATAATTATTATTGACGGCTTTTCTAAAATTTCACCACGTCATTGCAGACTTTATTCCCGCAAGGGACAGTGGTTCACTTCTCTCTTTCACGTCGACACCGCGGATCCGGAGCATTGCACGGACATCATCCCGGCTTCTTCACGATTACCCATGTCGCTTCGTAAAACTCTGCCGGTGAATCATCGATGACGGGAAGACCGGAACGGACGCTTCTTTCGAAGGATTGCGGCCTTCCCCGGTACTGATACACACCCCCGGCAATCGTCTTCATGTTCCTCAGGCTGAGCGCCGCGTCACTTGCACATACGGAAAACGTCTCCGTTCCAAAAGGTGGGTGAACACGCATAT
>CAYTUH010000173.1:3538-5920 GCA_964441165.1 uncultured Syntrophaceae bacterium | reverse complement strand
GGGAGTTCATGGCGGTATCTTCCGTAATGCTTATCTGGGCACGACGTGAAAAGAAGTCCCTCGATGCGGGATTCCGTTACATTCTCGTTCATATCGTGGGTGGACTCATCCTTCTTGCAGGAATCCTGCTCCATGTCCACAATACGGGATCACTTGAAGTTGGCCGGATCGCCACGAAGGACCTTGCCTCATGGCTTATCCTTATCGGATTCATGCTGAATGCCGCCGTTCCGCCATTGTCGGCGTGGCTCTCAGATGCCTATCCGGAATCAACCGCCACCGGTGGCGTATTCTTGAGCGCCTTCACCACCAAAACAGCTGTATACACATTGATTCGGGTATTTCCCGGCTGGGAGATCCTGATATGGCTCGGTGCCTTGATGACGATTTACGGCATTATCTTCGCCATCATGGAAAATGACAGCAGAAGAATTCTTGCATACAGCATAATCAACCAGGTCGGATTCATGGTCTGCGGAGTCGGTATTGGTACGACCATGGCACTCAATGGTGCGGCAGCTCATGCATTCGCTCACATCATATACAAGGGTCTCCTCTGGATGAGCGCCGGATCGGTCTTTTACATGACCGGCAAAACGAAATGTACCGACCTTGGCGGTCTCTACAAGACAATGCCTTTGACCCTGATCTGCTGTTGTATTGCGGCAGCATCCATATCCGCTTTCCCTTTGACAAGCGGTTTTACCACCAAGACAATGATTCTCCAGGCAGCGTCGAATCAACACCTCGTCATTATTTACATTCTTCTCGAAGCTGCTTCAGCGGGCGTCTTTCTTCATGCGGGAATCAAGTTTCCCTATTTTGTATTCTTTGCCAAAGACAAAGGATTACGTGTTTCCGATCCAAAGAGAAACATGCAATGGGCGATGATCTTCTTCGCGTTTTTATGCATCTTTATAGGCGTGTACCCTCAGCCACTTTACAATATTCTGCCCTATGCCGTTGATTATCAGGCTTATACCGGTCTGCATATTATCAGGATGTTACAGCTCCTGTTCTTTTCCGGACTCGCCTTCTTCGTATTTCTGAACTTCCTTAAAAGGACCGAGACGATTACCCTGGATACCGACTGGTTCTATCGCAAGGGAACGAATTTCGTCCTCGCCGTTGTCACCGGAATTGCAACGGGTATCGCCAGGCTGTGCGATTTCATCTTTATCCAGCGGCTTCCCCGCAATCTTGCCGAATTCAGCAAAACGCCCGTGTCGGCCCTGGTGCGCATCTATACGAAGATTGAAAAACGCGCCCAACCGGCTGGTTCTGCAAACGGTGCAAAACCGGAACTCATCAATCTTATTCCCGCAGGCGTGCCGGTAATGATCTCCATTATCTTTCTTTACTTTCTCGCCTTTGTCTTTATCATGTCATTTTACTGATTCTTAACGAGAGGTGCACGGAAACAGGCGTGGTTTTTCGTGCACCAAACCACACCGCAAGATTGCAAATCAAAGCTTCCTTTCTCCGAATATTGTTGCAAACCCATCGTTCGCCACAATGTTCCCATTTAAGACACCTACATATTATGTAGATTCCAATCATCCCTTCCGTGTATCATAATGTTATTACGTGGCTTTCTTCTTTTAAGTCCGCTATATCACCATATATAGTATTTTTTTGCGTTCCCTTTCAGCGAAACACCCTCCATCTTCATCGAATCACCTTTCAGGATTCGTCGTTTTTCGTAAAACGTCCGAGAGATATCAATCAGACTTCTTTCAACCATCAGTATTACACTCGTACTATCCTGATATTTATTTCGCAGGAAATCTGAACTCGTCTATGAGATACTGCATTCACGAATCATACATTACCGGTATTTTCGAAACGAAATAATTATTATGGGAATGTCAAGTCATGAAAGCCTTTAATAAAAAGCATTATATTCTTAGTGACATGATCTATCTCTTTTTCGTGTGGCTTGCTTTCAGCATCATGTGGTGGATTCTCATATAAGACGTCTCTTCAACCTGCCAGGTTCTGGCAAGACCTGACTTTCAGGAAGAACCATCATTATACGCGCAAGTTCTGTCACCTCAACAATCACGCCAAAATACCTTCCCTTCCCATGAATATGGGTATCACATAAGTATTTATGCTCCCCGACGCAAAAGTGGCACGAGGATTGCTTTTAATAAAGGCAACGGCGCACCCATACCGCGCCCATGCTCATTAAATTTCAAGGTTCGGGGGAGGATGCGTGGTTCCTTTGACACCGGTTCTGAATCGAATGAACGCTCTCTACGTAGAATGGGCCGCACGTTGAAGTTCCTGTTATGATCTGGATGCTCATATACCATGGTTACGAATTTCATAGGCCATGTACCTTCCCCGACATTTAATGGTTTACGCGGCGCTTCGGCA
>CAYTUH010000173.1:0-3528 GCA_964441165.1 uncultured Syntrophaceae bacterium | reverse complement strand
GCTGAAGTCGCGAAGTCGAAAGGCTACGCGACGATGTGTATCGGAAAGTGGCACCTGGGCGACCAGCCCGCCTTCCTGCCGACGAAGCAGGGCTTCGATCACTACTTCGGCATCCCGTTCTCCAAAACATCGCTCTGGACTGTACGTTGCATGACTGCTCACATATTTACTGAAAAACGGAAATTCCTTACCGTTGCAGCACTGATTGCGGTCTGCTGCCTTTCCGCATGTTATTTCCATGTGAACCTGGGAATCGGCCCCGTCTATAGTCATGCTTTCTATATACCCATAATCATCTCCGCACTCTGGTGGCAGAGAAAGGGAATCCTCGTGGCCCTTTTCTTCGCCACATTCCTCATCTTCGGCAATCTTTTCCTGAATTTATACGAATTTACCATCGGTGACCTTTTCCGTTCCGCCATGTTTCTCATCGTCGCCGTCATGGCGGCCCTTTTGAGCGAACGCATTTCCCGCTCAACGATCGCCCTCGAGAAAAGCAATCAAAAGTATCAGGATATCCTCGACGGCATCCAGGAAGGCTACTTTGAAAACGATCTCGCCGGCAATTTAACATTTGTCAACAATGCCACATGCGACATCCTCGGCTATTCGCGAAGCGAGTTGATCGGCATGAATAACCGCAGATACGCCCGGCCCGACACGGCAAAGCGGATGTTCGTCATTTTCAGCGAGATCTATCGCACCGGAAATCCCGCCGAAATTACGGACTATGAAGTCATTCGAAAGGACTGGGCATCGCGCACACTTGAAATGTCGGCCTCTCCCATGC
Organism: uncultured Syntrophaceae bacterium; assembly: GCA_964441165.1. Taxonomy (GTDB): domain Bacteria; phylum Desulfobacterota; class Syntrophia; order Syntrophales; family UBA2210; genus CAYTUH01. The sequence goes on along the minus strand of CAYTUH010000173.1, from coordinate 2,738 downwards.
GGAATGAGAATGATGTTATCACGGGATTCCGAGGCCTTATCAGGGATGTGACGAAGCGAAAGCAGGCCGAAGAGGAGTTGCGCGAAAGCGATGAACGGTATCGTTTGCATTTTGCCAACACGTCAGAGGTGATTTATACCCTCGATCCGGCTCTGCGAATACTGAACATTTCACCGGGCGTCGAAAAAATGCTGGGCTATAAACCGGAAGAACTGGTCGGAAAGTCGATTCACGATCTCAATGTGCTGAGCCCCGAATCGCTGAACCAGGTGGTGCGGGATGCCGAAGAAATATTTGCCGGCAAGAGCGTATCGGAACTGAATTACTGTTTTATTGCACGAAATGGCGAAAGAAGGGTTGGCGAGGTCTCCGGCGTGCCCTTGATGCGTGACGGCACGGTCGTCTCGATCGTCTCGGTCGCCCGGGATATTACCAAACGTAAAAAGGCGGAGGAGGATCTGGAATCCCACCGCGCTCATCTTGAACTGATAAACAAGATTCTCCGCCATGATCTGATCAATAATCTGTCGGTTATTCAGGGTTCTCTCAATCTGTACCGTCAATTACGGGACGAAGACACACTCACATCGGCGGTACAATATATTACAAAGAGCGTCAACCTGATCCGACGGATGAGGGAGCTCGAATCCTTTATAACCACTCACAAGGATCTCAAGATCATAAATGTTGAAGATGTTATCAATACGATCTGCTCCAATTACCCCCATTGTGAAATATGTATTGAGGGAGGGGGCAGTGTAATTGCCGATGAATCACTTGATTCGGTCATCGACAACATTCTCGGCAATGCGGTTCTTCATGGAATGGCCGACGTGATTCATATCTCCATCGCCGGAGAAAGGAACGGTTACTGCGAAGTGCGCATCGCCGATAACGGAATCGGTATCGCCGATACAATCAAGGATAAAATATTTGACGAAGGGTTTTCATTCGGCGAGAGGGGCAATTCAGGTCTTGGATTGCACATCGTCAATAAAGCCATGCAGAGCTACGGCGGCTATGTCTACGTCGAAGACAACGAACCGCAGGGTACCGTCTTCATACTTCGATTCAAGAGAATTCACTAACGATGAAGACACGTTGAGTTGTTTCACCGGAGACAAGAGATAATGAAACGAAAGTCCACCTTGTACCTGCTGTACCTTCTGCTCCCGCTCATTGCGGTCAGCGCATGCACCCGGGAGGATACCTCGGCCCGAAGGACTGTGGACACGATCAAGATCGGAGTCATATTTCCTTTCAGCGGACCCAATGTAGTGACGGGAGAAAATCTCAGGGCCGGTGTCGATCTCGCCTGTGATATCATCAACCATTCACATTCGTTCTCGATACCGCTCGCATCGGGCGAGGGTCTCACATCTCACGGCAATCTTCCCGTCGAAATCGTCTACGTGGATTCGCAGAATAATCCGCAGCATGCGGCGGAGCAGGTGTCGATTCTTGTTGAAAAGCATCATGTGTCGGCAATCATGGGATGTTATAACAGCCTCGCGACGGCCGCCGCCAGTGAACAGGCGGAAATTATGAAAGTACCATTCCTGAATGCCCTTTCTTCTTCACCACTGCTGTCGCAACGGGGTTTTTCATGGTTTTTCCAGACCACACCCACCGACGCGATCTTTGCCGAAAATTTCTTCTTCTTTCTCGATGAACTTTCGCAGGAACAGGGATTGAATGTCTCCCGGCTCCTGGTGCTCCTTTTCGAGAACAGGCTTTTCGGGACCAATGTATCTCGGGTGGAACGAATATTCGCCGGGAAATACGGATTCAACATCCTCCAGTCCATACCGTATGATTCACAGGCTGAAATATTTGAAAATGAGCTGCAGCAGGTCCAGAATGCCATGCCCGCAATCATCCTTCAAACATCATATTCACGCGATGCCGTCGCTTTCATGAGAGGCTACAAGGCCCGTCACATCCATCCCGTGGCGATCCTCGGCATGGATGCCGGTTTTATCAGCCCCTGTTTTCTCGAGTCACTGGGCGCCGACGCTAATTTTGTCCTGAGCCGGGAGGTATGGGCTCCTGACGTTGGACGAAAAAAGAAGGATGCACGAGCGGTAAACGAACTTTTTCGCGCACGATCCGGGAGAAATCTCAATGGAAATTCATCAAGGGCTTTCACCGGCCTGATCGTGCTGGCCGATGCACTGGACCGCGCCGCAACCGTCGACAATGACGAAATCCGACGGGCATTACGGGAAACCGACATCAGCCCGGAAGAACTGATCATGCCCTGGGATGGTGTCAAGTTTGACGCTGAGACCGGAGAGAACCTTCTCGGAAGAGGGATTATCGTTCAGATTCAGAATGAACAGTATGTGACGGTGTGGCCGCGCAATTTCGCATCGGCGAGTGTCGTCTGGCCCGTGCCGCCCCGGCCGGGCGACGGAGCGAACCAATGAAAACTCTCAAGCGCCTCTTTGCAAACGTCAAGAACAGCATTTCCCGACACATCATTATCTATTTCTTCATGTTCGGCATAATTCCGCTGGCTCTTGTCTCCTTCATTTTCTTCTCCATCTATTATCAGGCCCAGAAGGACCACATTATCAGGGTTCAGCAGGAGATAGCAGAACGGCTTGTTCAGGGAACCATGTCCCAACTTCACCATTCCATCGAGCAGATGAAAGGACTCGCCCAGATTCTGAATCTTTCCTACCAGGGGACACAACGTATTGAAAATCTCCTCAACAATTTTCTCGATCATTACC
>CAYTUH010000172.1:4803-5953 GCA_964441165.1 uncultured Syntrophaceae bacterium | reverse complement strand
GTTCAAGCTCCGCTTCGTACATGGGGATGAAGCGCGCACCCAGGCCGAAGGTCGCAAAGGCGGCAATCGCCCACTCAGTCCGGTTATTGGCGATCATCCCCACCGCGTCTCCCTTGTGCACGCCGATCTGAGCCAGTCCCGCCCGGAGGTTGTCCACCCTCCGTCCCACTTCTCCGTAGGTGACCCATTCGTATTCACCCTGGGCATTCTTCGTGCCGAACAGGGGACGGTCAGGGAACTTCTTGACACTTCCCTCCAGAAATTCAACCAGGTTGTCAGGTTTCTCAAGTTGATACATGCTACCCTCCATACAGAGTTGTCTACGAGCAGACCGCGATAAAACCATCATCAATTGCCGACGCCGACATTTGTTTTCGGGCGAGAAAAACGAATGAACCACACAGAACCATGAAGACACTCAGGATGTCACACACACCGATATCCTGTTATTAAAGGTGCGCTTATAATACTAAACACGAAAAGAGGCAAATATTTTCTTGCCCTTATACCTGTCGCGCAAGAGGACTTCCATCGGGGGCGTCCCCTTCTCTTCTCCGCGGACAGGGCTTCGCAGGAAGGGATTACCGCTTGACCACGAGCACGGGATTTTTTGACTTCCGGATTACCTTCTCCGAAACGGAGCCGATCAGCATCTCCTCAAGGTTGCTGACGCCGTGGGAACCAATGACGATGGCCGTTACATTTTCTTCCTCTTCCACCCGCAGTATTTTCGTGAAAGGAATGCCCGATTCAATCCGCACCTTGACTTTCATTCCCAGGTCGGTCAACTCACTCTTCATCGAAGCGATCTCTTCCGACACCTCATCGATGATTTCTTTCTCCAGTTTGAGGAGATCCTTCGTGGGATGCCATGCCATGGCATCGAAGAAACGCCGGTCAATGACATGGAGGATGATCACTTCCTCGGTGCCGGCGCCCTTGAGCTGTTTGATTGATTCAAAGGCCTTCTTTGCCACATCTGAAAAGTCGGTGGGATACAGGATCTTCCGGAACATAGCAACCCTCCTTGCGATAGTATGTGCACTCGTGCTCCGCTACCCGCTTTTTGCGCTCACTATATTTGCCCGTATCGCCCGTACCGTCAAGAAAAAACTTCCGAATAGGAGGGTTTACGAAAAGAAGGACGCCC
>CAYTUH010000172.1:0-4793 GCA_964441165.1 uncultured Syntrophaceae bacterium | reverse complement strand
ATGAAATAGGCCGAGGGCGAGTACAACACGCCGCCGGTTCCGCGGTCGAGGGCCAGTTTGGCGCACCTGATCGCATCGATGACGACGCCTCCCGAGTTGGGGGAATCTTCAACGGAAAGACGCATTTCCAAATTCATGGGGACATCGCCGAAGAGTCTGCCTTCCATTCTGAGGAAGCAGACCTTGTTGTCCTTTTGCCAGGCCACCCAGTCGCTGGGGCCGATGTGGATATTTTCATCGTCCAGAGGTGCAACGGTCTGTGACTGCACGGACTCGGTCTTCGATACCTGTTTCGATTTCAGGCGGTGGCGGTCGAGCATGTTCAGGAAATCGGTGTTGCCTCCCGTGTTCAATTGGTACGTCCTGTCCAGTTTCACGCCCCGTTTTCGAAAGAGATTGGTCAGGACGCGATGGACAATCGTCGCCCCGAGCTGGGACTTCACGTCATCGCCGATCAGGGGGATGCCGGCGTTCCCGAATCGTTCAGCCCACCCCGGATCGCTGGCGATAAAGACGGGAATATTATTGATGAGTGCCACCCCGGCTTCCAGGGCGCACTCGGCATAGAAGGCGGCGGCCTTTTCCGAACCGACAGGGAGATAGTTGAGCAGTATTTCCGTCCCCGATTCCCTGAGGACGGCGACAAGGTCTTCCCTGGTGGCCTCCTTCCAGTCCGACACGAGAAAGGTGTAGCGCGGATCATATTCCTTCATGTGATCGGCCACGCCGTCAAGCACGCGCCCCATGGTGACCGGTGTGCCTCTCTGCGAAATATTCGGGCAGACAGTGGTCGTGCAGGTGCGAAAATTGCGTCGGCCACATCTCGTCCCACCTTCCGGGCGTCGATGTCGAAGGCCGACACCACCTCGATATCGCGGGGCGTATACCCTCCGATATCCCAGTGCAGCAGCCCTGTTGCATCGGCAGTCGGCCTCAATCGATAGTATTCGATACCCTGAATCAACGCAGATGCGCAGTTGCCGATTCCCACGCTTCCTATATTTATTCCTGCCATATGCAGTCATTCCTTTCACGCGGCGGCACACATACAAAGACTCTCACCGGGGAGTCAGGAGTACGGGCACTGTGCCGATGCATATTGAAATGAACCGTTCCGCAAGGTGGAATTCCTTGTAATCGACGTGAGCAGGGGACCATGGGGTCTCAAGAACCTGCTGGAGGTGAGGACGAGAGAGCATCGGAAAAAACACCGCCTGCCGGGGCGTGATGCCGGACTTCCGGCACAATCCTATAGACGCGGAGAACAGTGTTATTATGTTAAATCAATGAAAAATATTGTCAATACTCCTTTTGGGCAGGCCGTTCCTTTTCACCAATTCAGAAGAGTGCGTCAGGCCTCTCTGCCGGACGCTGCCGTCATGAATCCTGCCCCGTCAAGTCCTTTCTGCCCGCCAGCAGTCGGTGAACCACCGTGATATTGGTCAGGAGTGCCAGGAGGACGAGCGTTACGATGAGGGCGCAGTCGGGACATCCGGGCAGGTGTGCCGCCACGGGCCGGTTCAGGATCGAACCCATTGCCAGGATGATCAGCCGCTCCGGACGCTGCATCAGACCGATGATCCGGACCTGGCCCAGCGCCTCGCCGCGTGCCCGGACATAGCTGACCATGATCGATCCCATCATCGCCGCCATGACCACGTAAAATATCCATTCCTCCCGGAAGTAGACAAGGAGGCCGCAAAAGACGAAAAACTCCGCGTACCGGTCGAGAGACGAGTCGAGGAGCGCACCGAAGCGGCTCGCCGTGCCGGAGATGCGCGCGATGGAACCGTCGAGCGTATCGATGAATCCCGAAAGGAGCATCAGGATGCCGCCCGCCAGAATGGCGCCGACGGCGTAGCAGATGCCCGCAACGAAGGAGACGGCCATGGAGAGAATCGTGATCATGTTCGGGGAGACGCCCCTCCGCGCGAGCGGCTGCAGGAGTCTTTCAAGGACCCGGTAGTACCCTCTCACCAGAAGCGTGCGTGATTCCGTAAAGGTCATGGGACCTCTCCTGTCGGCATCATGGAAATCCGTGCCGGTGTGACCGATAACTATAAGAATTTGATCTAATTGCAAAAACTATAGAGAAAAGAAGGGGCCCTGTCAACGGCAAAGCAGGAGACCTGTGAAAAAGGGACCTGCAGGAGGATGGAGCAGCGACAGAATGTGGCATAGTGCTTTATTCCCTTTGGAAAAAATGTCATAATGCCCCTCCAACGACATGTCAGAGGAGAGGGCTCATGGGATTTCTGAAACTCTTTACGGGAAAGGACCCCGAAGATTACGAGAAACAGGGGGACCGCTATTTCGAAACCGGAGAATTCGGCGCGGCGAAGATCGAATACGAGAATGCGCTGCACAAACTTGAGAAGAAACGTCCCGACGATAAAGACTCCGCCCGGGAACTGCAGATGAAGATCATCCGCAGCAAGGAGTCCCTGGCGGCAGTCCACAGGCAGAGTGCCGTGGAACTGATCGAGAGCGGAAATGACGAAGACGCCGAGGATATACTGAATCTTGCCCTTGAGCTGACGGAGAACCGTGAGCTGAGAGACGAAATCGAGGCACTCCTGCGGGACCTCAAAACACGGCAGGGGCGGGCGATGATAGAGGAGGACCCCTTCGCGGAGGGCGACGAGGAGGTCCGGAAAGCGCCGGCATACGAACAACCCGGCGAATCGGGTGATGAGTATTTCAACGCCCTGCTCAGTCCTCTCCCCGAGGAGATCCGCCGTGCCTATCTCGAGTACGGAGATACCTTCCGGGAAGGTTACGAGGCGCTGAACCGGGGTGACGCCGAAGCGGCCGTGGCGCTCCTGACGCGGGCCATGGAAGAAGAGCGTTTCGAAAAACATCACATTGCCTTCGAGCTGGGAACGGCCTGCCTGATGGCGGGGAACCCCGAACTGGCCCGCAGCCTCCTGGAAGAATACATCAGGGATTTTCCGGACCTCTTTCGGGGATACCATCTCCTCTGTGAGATTTTCTGGGAACTGGAAGATTTCGAGAAGGCCTCAGCCGTCATTGAATCGGCTCCCGATACTCTCGGCGAGATCCTTCCCATGAAGCTTCTGCGCGGCGAGACCCTCTTTCGTGCCGGGCGGTATGAAGAAGCGGAATCCTTTTACCATGAATGCATGGAACAATTCGGCCGGGACGAGAGTATCCTGCGGGCCCTCGCCCTTGCCAGTGAGGCTCTCGGCAAAACGAAACGGGCCCATGAACTCTACGGCGAGATCATGAACGAGTGCCAGCAGTGCCGCACTCGCATCGATCCCTTCGTCAAACTGCGCTATGCCGATACGGCCGTTGAACTGGGAGAACTGTCTCCCCCTGTCCTTGAAATCTACCTCTCACTGGCGGAGGAAGTGCCCGACGTAAGGGCCCATGCCTTCCGCAGGATCAGCAGCATCTATGAAGCCCAGGGGCATGAAAGAGAGGCGCTGCGCTACCGGGCCCTGGCGGAACGGCTGGAGGGTACGGGGGAGTCATGACGACGAAGGGTCACTGACGGTTCCCCGCAGGGCGGTCGAGATCGGCGGCGATTTCCGTCATGCCGAGCGCCAGGAGTTTCTCTCGTGAGGGCCGGCCTGTTCTCCAGTCCCACTCCATGAAGTCGTAGTATTCTCTGAGCATGAGTTCCAGGCGCGGTTCCTGTCCCGCAGTGGGTCCTTCCTTCAGCGCCTTCCGGGCGATCCGGGGGAGCCGGTCGTCTTTTCTCGTAACCCCCCGTTTCGTGTTGATTGCCCGCTTGAGGTTGAGGGACCGTTCACCGAAGGTCAGGAGGTCTGGGGGCGTCAAGGTCCATCCCGTGACGGCGTTGAGCATCGCGCAGATCTGCGTCGCCGTGTAGGGGGCGAACTTGCAGAGCGCGAAAGCGTTATACACCTCGCTGAATTTCTGAAACTGCATGACGGGAAAGGCCTTCCCGGCCGATTCATTCTTGTCGCCGGCGAAAATGCCCAGCTCCGGCACGCCCTCGGCGGGCGTATCGATCTTGAAGTAGTCGCCCTTCATGTGGCAGGCGCCGCGAGGTCCCGTGGCGTAGGTGAGGGCCATCCCCACGTAGGAGCGGGGATCGTGCATCGGTATCTCCAAACCCTTCACGTGGGCCGCTTCTTCCTGGCTCACCCCCAGTTCCTCCGCCATTGCCCGGGTCCCCTGGGCGAGGAGCTTTCCGATACCCTTGCGCCTGATGATCAGGTCCACGAGTTTCAGGATCGTCCCGCTGTCGCCCCACCTGATTTCCATGCCCGCCCTCTCCCGGGTCAGTTTTCCCTTTTCAAAGAGATACATGGCGAAGGCGATGGAGACGCCCGTGGAGATTGTGTCCAGTCCGTGCACGTTGCAGAGATGGTTTGCCCGCACGATGGAATCGATATCGAAGTTCATGCAGAGGGGGCCGAAGGCGGCCGTCGTTTCGTATTCGGGTCCGTCGACCTGCGCGATGTCCCCGGCGAAATCGGGAATCACCCGCCCACATCCGATGGGACAGCCATAGCAGGCATAATTATGCACCCGGTATTTCTCGCGGAAGGCGCCCCCGCTCAGTGTTTTTGAGGGAAAGACACTTTTTGTGAAATAGCGGGCGGGAACGTCACCCACCCGCATGCCGAAGTCGATCCAGAGGTTGGTTCCGTATTCCCGGTAGGGGGAGGTCATCATGTGTCCCGCGATGTCGGCCCGTGCCGCACGCGTCAGTTCCCCGATACCATTGCATTCCGGTGCGGCCGCCTTCAGACGGCCCGATACGGCGATGGCCTTCAGGTGCTTCGAACCCATCAATG
>CAYTUH010000171.1:0-5991 GCA_964441165.1 uncultured Syntrophaceae bacterium | reverse complement strand
GGGTGCAACGGGCAGCGGTAAATCGACGGAACTCGCGGCGATGCTCGATCAGATGAACGGAGCGCAGTCCTCCCACATCATCACCCTTGAAGATCCCATCGAATACCGCCACAGTCACAAGCAATCGACCTTTAATCAGCGGGAACTGGGCATCGATTTCGATACCTTCGCAAACGGCCTTCGGGCCGCCCTCCGGCAGGCGCCGAAGGTCATTCTCGTCGGCGAAATGCGTGACAGGGAGACGGTGGAGATAGGGTTGAGTGCCGCTGAGACGGGTCATCTCGTACTGAGTACCCTCCATACCGTCGACGCGGGACAGACCATCAACCGCATCCTCGGCATGTTTTCGACGGAGGAGGAACGCCAGATCCGCATCCGCCTCGCCGATACGGTGCGGTGGATCGTCTGTCAGCGATTGCTGCCGAAAGTGGGAGGGGGCAGGGTTGCGGCCTTCGAGATTCTGGGGACGAACCTCCGCGTCAAGGACACGATCCTGAACGGCGAGTCTGAAGGGAAAACATACCGCGATATTATCGAGGCCGGGAGGGCCTTCGGCATGGTCACCTTCGACGACTATATCATCGACCTCTACAAGCAGGGCCTCATTACAGAGGAGACGGCCATGGCTTATGCCACCACCCGGGGTGTGGTAGGACGCGGTATCGATGCCGTGAAGAACGCAAAGGGTGAGAAAACGACGGAAATCGAAGGCCTTGAGGTAGACAAAGGTTACGGAAAAACGACAGGGCGGACCTGGTAGGCGTTGAAAAGGAGCGAATAATGGAAGAAGAAAAATCTTTGGTAGATCAAATAGCGTCCGAGACGTACGATGCGTCGGAACGGCCCTTCGATTATGTCGAGGAAGGCACCGAGACGGCACTGGTGTGTGAATCCGACCCTCTTACCAGGGAACGAATCGCGTCCGCACTGAAGGAAAACGGCTACCTCGTCACCGAGGCGGATGCAAGCCAGGATGCGCTGCGATTCATGCGGTTTCACCAGTATCAGCTTGTGGTCATCAATGAGGTCTTCGATGCCGACACGCCTGCCGGTAACGAGGTTCTGACCTATCTCCAGAACCTGGTCATGAACCTGCGACGACACATATTCGTGGTGCTCGTCAGCGGGGAGTACCGCACCTCCGACAACATGGCCGCCTTCAATCAGAGCGTGAATCTGATCATCAACAAGGCGAACCTGGATGATGCGGCTTCAATTATTAAACGTGGAGTTTCGGAACACGAGGAGTTCTACCGTTTGTTCCGCGACACGGCGATAAAATTCGGACGATACTGAAATGGCAGGAGGGCGTCGTGCATTAAAGGCGTGACGTCCTCCACCGCCACGGTATAAAAAGCCTTTCTGCAGCTATTCCTCATCCCGCATTTTTGCGTATCCCCTTGCAAGGTTCGTGTTGACGTGGACGACGCCCTTGTTCATGTCTTTCATGGGATAATCCGCCCTGATCTCAGGCAGCCTGTCGGCGTCTTCCTGTCGTTTTACGGTGGTGCCCGCCGGGACGTACCGGTTGTCGGCGACGACCACGCCCATAAGGATGACACCGGGTTCGATGACACAGTTCCGCCCCACGCAGGATTTGAAGACCAGTGACTTCATTCCTACAAAGGTGTCGTCGTATATGACCGCCGGGCCGTGAACCTGGACCTGGTGGGCCAGTGACACCCGTTTCCCCACGTAGACGGCGTAGTGCGCGCCCCCCACTTCGTAGCGATTCTTCTCCACGGGGATGCCGTCGACTTCCGTTTCCAGCGCGTGGATGATGACACCGTCCTGCACGTTGGAATCGTCACCGACAAAGAGGGGCTGTCCTTCGTCACCACGGATGGATGCCATGGGAGAGACCATGATGTTGCGGCCGAGCGTGACATTCCCGATGACGGCGGCAAGGGGGTGCACATAGGTGGTCGGATCGACTGACGGTTCCGTCACCTTTGCGCTGAAATCGGTTCGTACGTTTTTCCCTATCATTGATTACCTCCGGAATAGTGGCTTATGAATCTTTGGGTTGTTCTGTCTCCCGCTGTGTTTCGAGCAGATATTCCCACAGGTCGTCGACAATCCGTTCCGTCTCTTCAAGATTTCCCTCGTTGTTGATGACGATGTCGCAGTGCGGCACTTTTTCGTCAATCGGCATCTGCGAATTGAGCCGGTCTTCCGCTTCCTGCCGGTTGTAGCCGTTGCGCCGCATGATCCGTTCAATCTGTTCTTCCGGTGAGACATAGACAAGGATGGTGATGTCCAGGTGATGCTGAAGACCAATTTCGATAAGAAGCGGTATGTCCGAGATTATGAGGGCGCCCGCATGCGCCTCCACGATGGCCTTCGTTTGCCGCATCCACTCCTCGAAGACGGCGGGATGGACGATTCCGTTGAGCGTCCGGCGCTGGGCGGGGTCCCGAAATACGATATTTCCGAGTTTCTCTCGGTCTATCGTCCCGTCTTCCTTGAGGACCTCCCTGCCGAAGTGATCGACGATCCCCTTCCAGGCGCTTCCCTGGGGTTCTTCGACCTGGTGTGCCAATTTGTCAAAATCGATTATGTGCGCGCCCTTCTTTCGGAACAGGTCCGCCACCGTTGATTTCCCGCTTCCGATTCCACCTGTGAGACCGATTGTAAGCATAGTCCTGATCCGTCCTGTTCTGTTTTCGTGTCCGGCCCCTGCCGGGCCTTGACAGTATACAAAAAAGAAGAGTAATTAAAAGATAAAAAATACCATCCCGTCGAATAAAAGCGGTATGGCGGCGACGGGCTGCGGGGGACCCTATGACGATTGAAAAATTACTCGAACGGGCGGGAAAATTCGAGATTGACCTCTACAAGATGCCCTCGGATTTCAGAAAGAATAACATAGCCTTTACCGGTGCACCGGAGAAACATCCCCATGATGCCGAAAAACTTATCCTGATTGCCGATCCCTTCAGCAGAAACATTTCCTACTACGAGTTCCGCATCGCCGATGTGATGGGTGTCGAAGAGCTCCCGAGCCTGGCGACCATGGAAGGAAAATCGGTGACCATGTGCCGGCTCTGGATGCGGAAGGGGTGTGTCGGTGTCAGGTCGACGCCCTTCATCGTGGAGGATACCTCGGCGGGACGGGGCTGACCGGACAGTCTGCGAAGAACCTGCTGCCGTGACGGAGGGACGTGGCGGTGAAAACCCTTTGCCGTCCTCACCCTGTGTCGACCGGCGACCGTCAATCAAGGCAGGTCGGCGGCGATGATTTTCCGGATGCGGTCTATGAGTTCCTCTTTCGTTTCGTAGGTGTATGAGTTTACCGGGACCGGTTTATGGATGGTAATTTTCATCTTTCCGGGGCTTATCTTGATGCTGCCCTTCGGAAGGATCCTTCTTCCCCCGGTAATCGTTATCGGAAGTATGGGGACATCCGCCGCCAGCGCCATCACGAAGCCGCCTTTCTTAAAGGGGATGAGATTTCCGTCGGGACTCCTGGTGCCTTCGGGAAAGAAGAAGACCGAGGCGCCGTTGCGGATTTTCTCGGCGGTGACCCTGAGGCTTTCCCGGGCCTTTCCGGAATTGCCGCGATCTATGTATATATGGCCCATTCTCGCGCAGGCGATACCGAAAATGGGCACATGTCTCAATTCCTTCTTCATCACCCACCGCAACTGGATGGGCAGATAGGCGATCAGTGCCAGGACATCGAAATGGCTCTGGTGGTTGGACATGATGATGTAGGGTTTCTTCCGGTCAACATTTTCCAGTCCTTCAAGCGTTACATGGACGCCGGAAATGAGGATGTTGAACCGTGCCCAGAGGCGTCCAAGAACAAAGTATGTCCTGTTGCCCCGCCGGTCGAAGAGGAGCGTAATAAGGGCAAGAGAGCCGAAGAAGGCCGTACTGACGGTGATCATCGCCAGCAGAACGGGGCGATAGAGGTAGAAAACCAGATGAAGCAGTCGGGTCCACATTGTCTGAATCCTGCCTTTGTGTGATTTTTCGTTTCAATCCGACAGGTGCCGGCGACTTCCGCAGAGTGTCGTGAAAGATGCTGGTACTCAATTTCAGCGGGCCGATACGGCCGTGCCCTTTCTTTCAATGCACTTTCTTCACCGCACTATTCTCTATTCCGTCATGACAGCGCCTCCACCCTGCAGGGAACATACCGGTGCAGCGGTGTGGCGGCGAATTCGTCCCGGTGGGTGTTTTTCGTGAGGCGGTTTACATTCACGCCGTAGGTAGACCCCTCGTAGAGGAGCCCGAATCCGTGGGGAATGATCACCTGCCCCTTACGGGTCTGGTCGGATATTTCCAGTTCGATCTCCGCCGCACCGGCTTCGGTGGCAACCCTGACGGTCTGCCCGTCTGAGAGGTGCAGCGCTTCTGCGTCGCGGGGATTCATGACCAGGGTGCAGGCCCTCCGTTCTTCATTCCAGGCGGGGTTTCTCATGAGGGTGTTGGCATTCATGTTCATGTGCCGTCCCGCCTGAAGGATGAAGGGGTAGTCGGGATCGATCTCAAGAGCCCTCTGTTCCGATTCGGCGTCGATGCGCCCTATCCACTCGGCTATCTCCGGGATGTGGATGTTTACCCTGCCGTCTTCGGTGCGGATCATATCGAAATTTCTTTCGGGGTCGCAGATTCCCGTGATGAGCCCTTCAGGGTGATCGACGATGGCCTGGAACACCTCTTCACCCATGGTGAGGCCCGGCGTGAAGCCGGCCCGGGCGGCGTGCTTCCGGAAACTCTTCGGTGCCACCTGAAGCAGTCCCCAGAGGGCGGCCAGGTTGGCCGACCCCATTTCCGCACCCAGTGTTTTCGCCAGGATAAAGGGCATGTTTTTCAGGGCCGACGGTTCTTTCTGGGCATAGTTCATCAGTTCCATGCCAAAGGTGAGGCGATCCGCCTTTGCCGCCCGGTAGAGCGATTCGGGTATGTCAGGGATAATGCCGAGCTTGCCGGCAATGGCGAGAATGATCTGTGACACCTCCAGGGGGTCGCCCTCCGGTTCCACGATGGGACGACGCATCTGGAAGTAGATCTCCGGAAATGTCCATGCGAAGAATGTCCCGTCCCAGGACTCGTATCCGGAGCGGGCGGGCAGGACATAGTGGGAGAGGGCCGCCGTCTCGGTCATTGCCAGTTCGCAGGTGACGAGAAGATCCAGTTTCTTGAAGGCCTTTTCGTAGGCCGTGGTATCCGCATAGGAGCGGAGGGGGTTGGACTGGCAGCAGAGGACGGCCCGGAGCCTCTCGGGATGGTCGCTCAGTATTTCTTCGGGCATGACATTGGGAGGAAAGACCCCCATCAGAGCGGGGAAGTTGGTGGCGACGGTCCGCCAGGTGCCGGGGTCCCGCTCGTCCGTATGGGCGCCGATGGGCATGAGATGTCCGGGGATGATGTTGCCGCCGGGAGCACAGATGCGACCGCAAAGTCCCATCAGGATCACATAGAGATATGTGGTCGCCGTGCTGTGGCGGTTCATGTAGACGCCGAGATCCGTGTGGAGGCACCACGTGCGCCGCCCCATCTCGAAACAGAGGTTCTTTACCTGGTCATAGTCGAGATCGCAGACCCGGAGCGCCGCCTGCACGTCAAAATCCCTGAACCAGGGCTCTATGAACTCGAAGCCGCTGACGTGCTCCGCTATATAGTCCCTGTTGTGCCATCCTTCCCGGAGGATGATGGCAATCATTGCCTTGACCAGGAGTGCGTCGGTGCCGGGGCGGATGGGAAGATGAATGTCGGCGATGGCCGCGGTTTCCGATTTTCTGGGGTCGATGACCACGAGCAGCTTGTCGGGGTCCTTCGCGATGCCCTTCAGCACAAGAGGTGCCCGCGGCATCTGGTGCGACTGCATGCCGTTCCAGCCGACGGCAATAAGCATGTCGGTACTGTGCTCGTCGGGGATGGTGAAGAGGTATTGTCTTCCCGTCGCCCTTCCGTGGGCCCAGAAGATTCCCGTGAGTTCCTGGGCCAGGGCGCTGTAATGGTAACGTGAACCGAGGGCAC
>CAYTUH010000170.1:0-5993 GCA_964441165.1 uncultured Syntrophaceae bacterium | reverse complement strand
ATTCCATTCGTGGAGAGGGTTCACATGCACCGTGAGGGCTCTTTTTTTTACGAGGGAATAACGCGATAACGCTGCCTATAACGAATAAGGCTCAAGAATCTCTTTCGCCCGTTCGACATCCCTGCTGATCTGCTCAACCAGTTTTTCGGAACTTTCGAATTTCCGTTCATCCCTGAGACGGTCGATAAAGGAAATCTCGATCTCTTTCCCGTAGATATCGCCCTGAAAATCGAGGAGATGAACTTCCGTCGAGAGTTCATCATTGCCGAAGGTCGGATTGTATCCGATGTTAAGGACACCCTGGTACCGGGTGCCGTCAATCCCGGCAATGATGACATAGACGCCGACTCCCGGAATGACTTTTTCAGACTTGATGTTTGCCGTGGGGAATCCGATTCCTGTTCCGCGCCGGTATCCTTTTACCACCGTTCCGTCCAGGGTATAGGGCCGGTCGAGCATCCTGGCCGCCCGTCCCACATTGCCTTCAAGAATGGCAAGGCGAATATTGGTGCTGCTGACGATAATCCCGTCAATGGTGACGGCACTGATCTCTTCCACCTGGAAACCAAGTTCTTCCCCGAGCGTTTCCAGAAATCCCGCATTGCCTTCCTTGTTGTTGCCGAAGGCATAGTCATATCCTATGAAGATTTTCTGGAGCCGGAATTTATTCCAGAGCACCCTTCTCACGAAGTCTTCGGCCGTTATGCGTGCAAATTCCGGGGAGAAGGTAATGACGACGGCGACATCGATGCCGAGCGAGGCCATGAAGCCCAGCTTTTCCTCAAGCGGTGTAAGGAGAAAGAAGGGTCGCCTTTCGGGATGAATGATCTTCTGGGGATGGGGTTCGAAAGTGATGACCGCCGATTTCCTGTTTTTTTCTTTCGCTTCCGTGATCAGCCTTTGAAATATCTGCTGGTGCCCGAGATGAACCCCGTCGAAATTGCCGATCGTAATAAGCGAATATTTCAAGTCCTTGGGGATATTCTCCAAGTCTCTAATGACGTCCATAGGTTTCAGTTGCCTCTGCTTTCGTAAGAATTTATGCAGTGATAAAGAATTATGAATGATAACACGTCGGGCGATATTTTCAAGCGTATTTTTCCTTGACAACGCAGAGGCGGGAAAGTATAAATCCCTTCTACATTACACGTGCCGAAGTGGCGGAATTGGTAGACGCGCTAGGTTCAGGGTCTAGTGGGCGAACGCCTGTCCGGGTTCAAATCCCGGCTTCGGCACCATGTGAGTACAACGAGGCGCAATCTCAAGAGGTTGCGCCTTTTCTGTTTTTGCCGGGTGCGGATGGGTTGCGTTTAGTGGCGTGTCCAGTCGGTTCACCGTGTTACGGTTCTCGCTGCACCATTCCACAGATGTAAAATGAGAAAGTATTCGCGTATGATTTCGGAACATCCTGAATGAGAGGGCATCTTGAATATTGAATTAATTATTGCAGAATAGAGTGATTATTACTATAATCGGCCTATAGTACGTACAAACAATTAAATACCGTGAAAAGAGGGTGTTATGCTCCCCGGTGAGGTTTCAAGAAAGCCTCCGTCAGCTCTGCGGGCTGGTGGGGGCTTTTGTGTTTCTATGAATGCCATTTGGTCAAGGAGGAAAGTAAGATGAAAACATATGCAGCAGCAAAACATCTTTTCTTTGTTCCCGTCATGATAGCCGTAGTGATCGGCCATATCATAACAGCGTATGCGCAGCCTGGTGGCACATTGTACGTTCGCGGAGACTTTAACGGTTGGGGTCTGACCGATCAGATGAACGACGAAGGCGTGAACCACGACGTCATTGCCGGTGACGGTGTGTATACTGCCCATTTTACGATTACATCGGCAGGCAGGTATGAGTTCAAAGTGGCGAACGACGACTGGACTCTCAGTTACCCGGCGTCCGGAAACAGCTGGCTCGAAACAACTTCGGCAGATCAGGCGGTCTATATTATCTTTGATACCAACGTCTACAGCGATGAGTGGTTTCCGGAGACCGACATCATAGGGGTAGGCGGGCCTGGTCCATACTGGACCGCTGTCGGCGATTGGCAAGGCTGGAACAATGCCGATCCGGGTAGTGCGATGACCTATGCGGATACGGACACATTTGAACTGATTGTCTCAATCGCCACACCGGGAATGTATCAGTATAAAGCCGTAAAGACGGGAAGCTGGGATGCGATAGGTGCCGATGGACGGTCCGTCAATGCCGATACGGTCAGTTTTGAAACAACCGAACCGGATCAAACCGTCACGTTCACCGTTCAAGCATTCTGGGGAAGAATTTGTGTTGACGTCGAGTCAATGCCACCACCGCCCGCTATCGATAACGATATCTGGTGGGATGGCCTGGGTCATAACTCTCGTGATGATCTGTATCGTGCGCCCGCCGGTGCCGTTACGATTGGAACTCCGGTGATCATCCGTTTTCGTACCTATCACAATGATGTGGAGGATCTGACTCTCAGGGTGTGGAACGCGGCAACGGTATCGGAAAGCCTTTACCCGATGGAAATCGTCGCCACCACCGAAGATCCCCCTTACGGCTACGACTATTGGCAAGCGGTTATTCCTGCGCAGAATGAGCTTGGAAGCATGTGGTATCGTTTCATTGTCGAAGACGGTACCGCCATGGACTATTATGAAGACGATGACCTTCTTGACGGCGGCTGGGGCCTGGCCTATGAAGATTCTCCCGACTTTAATTACCAGATTAATGTGTATGACCCTGATTTTGAAACCCCCGATTGGATCAAGAACGCCGTGGTGTACCAGATCTTTCCCGACCGCTTCTATAACGGCGATGAGAAAAAAGACCCGCAGTCTTCGGATCCGACGATTTATGGAAACCCGGTACTATTCAAGTCCTGGGATGAATTACCGGAAGGGCACTGTAGAGCCTATACGGGCGTCACCTGTGACGAAGTTCCGCTGGGCCGCGATTTCTTCGGGGGCGATCTGCAGGGAGTCAAGGATAAACTGACCTATCTTGCAGATCTGGGCATAACGGCCCTTTACCTTAGTCCAATTTTCAAAGGACCTTCCAACCATCTCTATGACACCACCGACTACTATCGTATCGATTCCTGCCTGGGCTCGATGGGCACGTACCAGAGCCTGGTAAACAGGGCACGGCAGATGAATATCCACGTAATTCTCGACGGTGTATTCAACCACACATCTTCCGACAGCATCTACTTTGACCGCTACTCACGCTATCATGACGTGGGCGCCTATGAGAGCCAGGCTTCACCATACCATGACTGGTATACCTTTTACGACTGGCCCGACCGCTATGGCTTCTGGTGGGGTTTTGACAGCCTGCCGGTACTGACCGAGATTCAGGAGGTACGTGACTACATATTTGGTTTCGATGACAGCGTGGCGCGCTGGTGGATCGAGCACGGTGCCGCGGGGTGGCGCCTTGATGCGGCACCGGATAAGAGCCACGAGTTCTGGCGCGGATTTCGCCCCCGGGTAAAATCGGCGAATCCCGATGCCGTCATCATGGGTGAGATTTGGAGTGATGCAAGTCCCTGGATTCTGGGTGATCAGTTCGATTCATCGGTCAATTATCGCTTCCGACGCGCAGTGATCGGGTTCATTAACGGTGACACGAACGATCCCAACCAGGGGTATGTACAGGGTCTCAACCCGGAGCAGTTCGACAGTGTCCTGCAGTCCATCAAGGAGGACTATCCGCCGCCGGCATATGAGGCGACCATGAATCTGGTAGGAAGCCACGATACCCAGCGTATACTCTGGGCACTGACTCCGGGAGCACGAAACAGAGATGAAAAAGAATATGATTCATCCAATCTGGCGGAAGGCATGGAAAAACTGAAATTTATGGCCATCATCCAGATGACCCTGCCCGGCGCACCCACTGTCTATTATGGCGACGAAGCCGGAGCTACCGGCGATACCGATCCCGATAACCGTCGGCCTTTTCCCTGGGATGCAATAGACACGGGTCTGTTGGATCATTATAGGAAGCTCATCGGTGCACGGAACTCATACAGTTGTCTCCGCACAGGCAGCTTTGACTGTTTCCATACCGATAATGATGACGGCACCTATGTGTATGGACGAAAGGATAGTTCCGGGGCCGCTGTAGTGGCTGTCAATAATGATGTGGCCGCCCATGACCTGATAATTCAATTGGACCACTTCATTCCCGAGGGAACAGTGCTTACCGATGCGCTCAATGGAGACACGTACGCTCTGACAGATGATTGTATAACGATGAATGTCGCAGGACGCTGGGGCGCAATCCTCATCACGCCACCGGGCATCGATCTTTCCCCGCCGCCCCCCTCTGCCGGATTGGTTGCTTCAAGTGGTGACAGTCACGTGGATCTGGCCTGGGAGGGGGTATCGGAAGCAACGGGATATTTTATCTATCGCAGTCCGGTAACATGTGGGGGCTACATCCGCTTGAATGATGAACCGATACCCGATACAACCTTTACGGACGATTCGGTGGTGAACGGTTGCACCTATTACTATGTCGTCACGGCAGTAGATGATGCCGGGAACGAAAGCGACCGTTCCATCGAGGCCGAGGCAGTCCCGAACGTTACTGCCGGTTTGTGAATCGGTTGTGATCCCATGGTCTTGTGATACGTAAGGTGGATTACGGTTTGAAGCCCTGTATTCACTGCTGATCTTTTCTCACGTTGCCGAGGGATGCTCGAGGATCAACTGGAAGACCCATTTGGAATTGATGGTTATATGGTGAATCGGGGGATCGTGCGCAGGGGTTGCACGTGCAGCTTCCGCGCTGTCGATATTTGAAGTGCCTTACAAGTCGGGATTTCGAAGGTCTTTCCCGGAAGAGGGGCGTCTGTTTTTCAGCACATCACGATAGCTGCGTCCATCTGCGGTCAGCGTGTCGGAAGGGCACCATCTTTCCCGCATTCCTTTCCCGCTGGGCCGATACGCGCAGGCAAGAAATCCTCTGCGTTCCAATCACGCTTTAATAATTCTTTGACAACTCTGTGTAAAGATGCTTAATTCTCCCCTGTGTGGGTGGGCCGATTCCGGTCTGTATCACTTCGCGGCCGGAAAAAGGAGAATATGCCCCCCGCGCCCCATCGGGATTCAACAGGACTCAATATGAACTTATGCAACTGCTTGTATGAGCTGGATTTCGCGTCCAACCTGGACGGTCAGGAGTCGTTGGTTGAGAATCCATGACCGTGAATATTTTCAATCCCATCCAGACACTGCAATTCCGAACGTCGGATTGTGAAAAATAGTAAATGCCTTTGGCAGGGCGAAAACCTGAAATATATGTTCTTTCAGCCATAGTCTGAAAACCGGCATTCTATCTGGAGATGTGCCTCGAAAATCTGAATACCCGGGAGGTTTCTCGTCATGAAAAAGAGTCTCTTCTTTCCGCTCTCTTTACTGATAATCATTCTATTTTCTGCCCTGGCCTTGACTGCAGTACCGTCTTACGCGGTAAACGCGCCGATGGTAATCTTCTGCGGCGGTAAAGTTGTCGATCTCTATGTCGGCGACTGCGGTGCGGGGGAAAAGTGCGAGCTCTACCGCGACGGCAACATGATCACCGAGCGTGACAACCAGGCCGCAGGCGGTTTCTATTACAGCGATTACGATCTTCCAACGGCGATATACGTGTATACGGTGAAACAATACCTCTATGATGAGGACACGAAAAGCTGGGTCTATTCCTCTACATCAAGTGAAGTTGAAGCCGATACGTCTTATGCCTGGGGCACGATTCACAACGGGCAGGAGTGGTGTCAGAAGTTCGGGCGGTTTCCCCTGTCATGGGATTCTTCCGGTAGCCCCTATCGTTGCAAGGGAATCACCATTGCTGACGGCGAACTTGTGATCAGTCAGGGAGCGGAGGTTACATTCTGCGAGCGGAAACCCGGTCTGAATGATGACCTGACGGGAACGGTGGATGCGGATGATGAGACCGTCACGCCCGAGATCTACACTCTTTCACCGGAAATGATT
>CAYTUH010000169.1:5172-5999 GCA_964441165.1 uncultured Syntrophaceae bacterium | reverse complement strand
AGATTACTGAGTGACTTGACAACGTACCGACAATTAAAATTTATATCATAATTGTGAACGCCCGGACTTCTTCGAAAAAGGAGAAACGGAGAGTCAAGTTCTTCACAATACAACATTAGTCTTTCTGATTGGAACATTCCTCCGGCACTGTGCTTTTGTTACCCCATACCTTCTGCGATGCAGCTGATGTTGTAAAGTAAGCCAATAAAGATTTTAAAGGGAGTGTATATGTATAAAATAGCGGTCATTCCGGGAGACGGAATCGGCAAGGAAGTGGTTGTTGAAGGAATACGCTGTCTCGAGGCTGCCGGCAAGAGATTCGGATTCGACTTTGAATGGAAAACCTTTCCATGGGGTTGCGACTACTATGTTGAAACAGGCGAAATGATGCCCGCTGACGGAATTGAGCAGATACGGCACTTCGACGCAATTTATCTCGGCGCCGTCGGTACGCCCGGTGTTCCCGACCATGTCTCTCTATGGGGGCTTCTCATTCCCATCCGGCGCGAGTTTCGGCAATATGTCAACCTTCGGCCCGTCAGGCTGCTGAGGGGTATTGTCAGTCCTCTCCGTGACAAAAAAGCCGGTGACATCGATTTTTATGTGATCAGGGAGAATAACGAAGGCGAATATTCAAACATCGGGGGACGGATTTACACGGGAACGGAAGAAGAATTCGCTGTTCAGGAATCGGTATTTACCCGCAGGGGCGTGGAACGGATCCAGCGGTTTGCCTATGAACTGGCGCAGAATCGTCCCAAGAAGCATCTGACCTCCGCCACCAAATCAAATGGAATCGTATTTACCATGCCATACTGGGATGAAAT
>CAYTUH010000169.1:0-5162 GCA_964441165.1 uncultured Syntrophaceae bacterium | reverse complement strand
GCTGGCGGGCAGCGTGGTAAAAGCAGGGCAACCAATCAAGGAGTCCGTGAGATGCTGGGCATCAAGTCGAAGTTGTCGGTTCGCAGCACCATCGGCGCCGGCATGCGTGTGCAGGGGCCGTGCACATTCCAGCTCCGCCACCAAATCAAATGGAATCGTATTTACCATGCCATACTGGGATGAAATCTTTGACGGCCTCGCATCCTCATATCCTGAGGTGCGAACCGATCAATTCCACATTGACGCGCTCTGTGCGAAAGTGGTGCTTAATCCGGAGCATTTCGATGTCATCGTCGCCAGTAATCTCTTTGGTGACATTGTTTCCGATCTGGGGCCGGCAGTGGCGGGAAGCCTCGGCATTGCGGCATCGGCAAATCTGAATCCGGAACGGGAGTTTCCTTCAATGTTTGAACCGGTCCACGGATCGGCCCCTGACATTGCGGGAAAGGGAATCGCCAATCCCGTGGGGCAGATATGGTCGGGCGCCCTGATGCTCGAACATTTCGGCCAGCATGAAGCGGCCCGTGTCATCGAAGAGGCGATCGAAACGGCCATAGGTGACCGCAATGTGAAGACCCCTGATCTGGGAGGAACGGCAACGACGGAGGAACTGGGAAAGGTCATCGCGGAAATCATCTCTGCCGGATAAATCGAGAAAGCATGGGAAGCCATGAAAATTGCAAAGGTCGAAACCATTCCCATCAAGCAGGAACTGAAGGAGCCCTTTGGAAATGCTCAGGGCTGGACCACGTCACGGCAATATCTGATAGTCAGGGTAACGGCCGATGACGGCACGTCAGGATACGGCGAATGCTGGGGCCCCATAGCCGGAAACCACGAGATTGTCCGTGACATCATTACCCCTCTGATTCTCGGCGCAGATCCCCTTGACACGGCCCTGTTGTGGGAGAAAATTCATTTCAAACTTCGCTGGGCCTATCATTCCTTTGCGCCCTACTCCGCCCTCAGCGGTGTCGATATCGCGCTGTGGGATCTCAAGGGAAAGCTGCTGGGACTCCCGATCAGCAAACTGCTCGGCGGTACCTTTCGTGACAGCGTCCGCGCTTATGCCACCGGCCATTATATTCGAAAAGTTGCGACGCTGAACGAGCAGATCGCCATTATCCGGGATGAGGCCCGGGGAAATCTCGCCAAAGGGTTTCAGATGCTGAAACTCAAGATAGGTCTTGCCCTTCTTGGATGGGGCGCCCGAGAAGACATAAAACTCATAGAATCATTCAGAGACGCCGTGGGGGATGACAAGGAATTCATGGTCGACGCGAACTGCGCCTATGCCATTCCCGAGGCCCTTCAGGTAGGCCGGGCCTGTGAACGACTTGATGTTTACTGGTTTGAGGAACCCGTGCCGCCTCATGATTATGACGGGTATGCTTACCTGACCGAGAGGCTTGATGTGCCCATTGCCGGAGGTGAAGGATGGGCCCTTGTGAGCGAATTTCACGAAATATTCAGACGGCATGCCGTCAGTTATGCGCAGCCTGATGTCTGCTCCGCAGGCGGAATCACGGAGGTTCAGAGAATCGCGGCGCTGGCGCATGCGGCAAATATCGACTGCATCCCTCATGCATGGGGTACGCCGATTGCCATCGCCTCATCGCTCCATGTACTGGCCAGCAAACCCGGAAAGGCCCTTTTGGAATTCGACCAATCGGACAATCCGATTCGGGATCACCTCATCGAGGAACCCTTTCGTCTCCATGACGGACATGTTGCCGTACCCACGGGCCCGGGTCTTGGAATAACAATTGATGAAAAAATGCTGAGTTCCTTCAGAATTGACATGTAGAAGAAAAAAAGCGACCGAAAACAGAAAGGAGGTTGTGTCGTCGTAGGATGTAAGGTTTGATAATCTGAACCAGAGGGAATGTATTAACATTTACTGAAAGGAGAAAAGGTTATGAAAAAAAGAATTACCCTAATCTTCATTCTGGTTTTGTTGACCGGCGTGGCCTTTACGACTTCAGCGCCAGCCGCGTACCCCGATAAACCCATCAATTATGTTATCTGCTTCAATCCAGGAGGTGAATCCGACATCACTGCACGAATTCAGCAGAAACCCCTGGAAGAAGTGCTGGGCGTACCTGTAGTGATGGTCTACAAAAAGGGCGGCGGCGGTGCCGTGGGCTGGTCTGAACTGATGCGTACGAAACCCGACGGCTACACGATCTACGGAACGAATTTGCCCCACACCATTGTTCAGCCCATGACACGCGGTAACGCCGGGTATGAGACGGAAAAGATAAACAACGTATATATGTTCGAATTCACTCCTGACATCCTGGCCGTCAAAGCGGACAGCGAAATCAAGACACTGGAAGATTTCATTGAATATGCCAAGAAGAATCCCGGTATCAGCGTGGGGGGCAGCGGGCAGCCATCGGCCAACAGCCTCGGAACGGAGGCCTTCGGAAAAGTGGCAGGCCTCAAGCTTACCTACATCTCCTTTACCGGTTCCGGAGCGGCCGTGCCGGCGCTTCTCGGAGGACATGTTGCGGCATTGATGACATATACTTCAATGGCAGCCCAATATCCCGACAAGATTCGGGCGATTGCCGTAGCGGCGGACAAGCGGGCGAAGGCGCTTCCCGATGTACCGACCTTTAAGGAACTGGGGTATGAATTCGTCGAAGGTGCGTACCGGGGAGTAGCAGTGCCGCCAGGCACACCGAAAGACATTCGCCAGACGCTTGAAAAGGCCTTTGAAAAGGTCAACTATGATGAAGGTGTGGTCAAGAAAATGGAAGACCTCGGATTTATCATGGAATATTACGGCGAAGATGCCTCGAGAAACCTGGTCACAAAACTGACTGATTATTACCGCCAGCTTTTGAAGGAACTTGGCCTGCTTAAACAATAACAACGAACGGGGAGTCTTGACGTGATCGAAGCCATAATCAATTCCTTTGGCCATATCTTCACTATCAAAGTGATTCTCATGATCATTGCCGGACTCTTCGGTGGACTCATTTCAGGGGCGCTCCCGGGGCTGACCGCCACTATGGCGGTCGCCCTGCTCGTCCCCTTTACCTTTACCATGAATCCTACCGAGGGGTTAATTGTACTGGGCGCCATTTACATGGCATGCATATACGGTGGCGCCTTTTCGGCAATCCTTGTGAATACTCCGGGAACACCGTCATCGATCGGGACTACTTTTGACGGATATCCCATGGCAAAGAAAGGTGAAGGAGAGCGTGCCATTCTTACGGCAACCTTTGCTTCGGCCTATGGGGGTGTCATAGGAGTTCTTTTTCTGCTCTTTCTTTCACCGCCACTGGCGAATGTTGCCCTGAAGTTCGGACCGCCGGAATATTTCTGGATGGCTGTGTTCGGTATTACGATTATTTCTTCCCTGGCATCGAAAAATGTATTGAAAGGTTTTATAGGCGGAGCAATAGGACTCCTCATCAGCACAATAGGTATCGCGCCTATAGGCGGTGATGTTCGATTTACCGGGGGGTTTCCCCAGTTCCAGGGAGGAATCGAGCTGATCGTCGCCCTTATCGGATTCTTCTGTATTCCGGAAGCCCTCACCATGGTCAGCAATCGCAAGAAGAAATTTCATCTGACAGAGACGGTGCACAAAGGCGGCATCATTCTGAAAACCTTCAAGGATGTGATGAAACGCCAGGGAAATCTCTTCCGGTCATCCATTGTGGGAACTATCGTAGGTATTTTACCGGGAGCAGGGGGCAGCGTGGCGAATCTCGTTGCCTACAATGAAGCAATCAGAGTTTCGAAAACACCTGAAAAATTCGGGACCGGCATCCCTGATGGCATCATCGCCACGGAGGCCTCGAACAATGCAGTGGTCGGCGGAGGAATGATTCCCCTGGTTACCCTCGGGATCCCCGGGGCGCCGCCTGATGCCGTACTGTATGGTGTCCTCCTTCTTCACGGTCTCAGGCCGGGACCGGAACTATTTACCACACACTCCGATGTCGTCTACACATTCATCATGTCCCTCTTCGTCGCGACAATCCTGATGATTCCCGTGGGAATTATAGCCGGGCGACTTCTCCATCGGACGGTGGTGAGACTTCCCATACGATTTCTCGCACCGATTATTTTCTTTCTGACCATTGTCGGTTCCTATTCTATCCGTAACAATGTAACCGATGTGTTCATTATGTTGACGCTCGGTGTCTTAGGTTACGTTCTCAAGCGTCTCGATTTTCATCCCGGCCCCATTACCCTCGGATTGATCCTGGGACCCATTGGTGAGATGGGGTTTGTGCAGGCGCTTCTGATGGGGCAGATCCTCCCCAACAAATGGATGATTTTTTTCAACCGGCCTCTGTCCTGGGTGTTGATCATCATGTCCGTGCTGTCACTAGGGTGGCCCTTTTTCATGAAGAGATTTACCAAGAGATGGAAGATAAAGGAGATGACTATCGATGAAAGCTGATCGGATCGCCTCGATTGCGTTTATTTTGATGGGAATTGTGCTTTGGTCGCAGACGGGGGAGCTTCAGTATAACGGCATGATATTCCCGCGGCTTCTCATTATATTTCTCATGATACTCTCGGCGGTCATGCTGGGCCAGACCTATGTTATAAAAGATTCAAAACGCACGAAAATGACGAAGGAAGACATGAAATATATCATCATGTCGATTGTGTCTGTCTTCATCTGGGTATATCTCCTCGATATCCTGGGATTTATCGTTTCAAGCGTGCTTGTCCTCTCGATCCTTACCGCCCTCCTGGATCTGGAACGTCTGAAACCGGCTCGAATACTGTTTTCAGTGGCTGCCTACACCGCCCTGGTGTTCGTGTGCTGGCTTGTATTTCACAGTTTCCTGCTCGTGCCTTTACCGACGGGATTCCTGATTTAGTATTCGGGTGTGGGGAGCCAGATTTTGCTTTTTGCTAGGATGAGGAGAGCTCCAGTCTCTGTTTGACTCATGATTATTCTGACAGCAACACCCTGCCGGCTTTTTGATCCCGTGTATACTTAAATCGGCAAACAGGGGTTGTGCTCTTTGCCGGACGATTGAAGCAACAGCAAAGGCAAATCCGGAGTCCATATCTTCCGTGGTCTCGGGGTCACATCTTGATTTGTGAATTATTATCTGATATATTCCCACCTGCTTCACGAATTGAACAGGAACGATAGAGATGGCACGAC
Source organism: uncultured Syntrophaceae bacterium (assembly GCA_964441165.1). Classification (GTDB taxonomy): domain Bacteria; phylum Desulfobacterota; class Syntrophia; order Syntrophales; family UBA2210; genus CAYTUH01. The sequence goes on along the minus strand of CAYTUH010000169.1, from coordinate 10 downwards.
CCTGGAGGAT
>CAYTUH010000168.1:5271-6012 GCA_964441165.1 uncultured Syntrophaceae bacterium | reverse complement strand
CCTTCTTTCCTCAGATAACTGGGGTTTCCGAAAAGAAGGTAGGATCCGGTCCGACGGGAGATATTCGTCAATACCCTGTGTTTGAAATCGACATCCTGGAAGAAGAAAGGTGCGGCGGTTTCGGGCCAGACGATAAGGTCAGAGGCACCTGCGGCTTTGCTCAAGGACAGATTCCTGTAAATCTCCAGCGTTTCCATCTGGTACTGCGGGTTCCATTTGATGGATTGATCGATATTCCCCTGAACCAGGGAAACAGTGAGGGGCTCACCCGATTTCATTGTGTCCCGGACATCCTGCACGCGCCAGGCCCCGTATCCCAGGAGAAAGGCAAGAAGGGCTACACCGGTGACAAGTTCGGTTATCAACGTCTTTTTGTCTTTGAGCGTCAGCATATCAAAAATAATGTGATTCGCCATGACGATGATGAATGTGACACCGTAAATTCCGGTAATATCGGAAATCTGAATAAAGGTGATCCACTCATATTGCGAGCAGGCAAGATTCTCCCAGGGAAATCCCGTAAACGCATGGGATTTTATGAATTCGAGCGACGTCCATACAAGTGGCGCGCCGATTACCCCGGGCACCCCTTTTTTTCTCAAATAGACAAGGCCTGCTGAAAAGAGCGCCACGTAGCAGCTGAGATAGCATGCAAGAAGAAGCATGACCACGACGCCCAGATAGACGGGGAAATTCCCGTAGTGTGATATATTCAGTTCAATGGCCCTTATCCCGTCAAGT
>CAYTUH010000168.1:4972-5261 GCA_964441165.1 uncultured Syntrophaceae bacterium | reverse complement strand
ATACAGGGGCAGATTCCCGTAGTGGACCACCACATGGGTAATCCAGTAGAGGAGTCCCACGTTGAAAATGAGTCCCGTAATCAATCCGGTGCCGAAGGCTTCCCGCGGTCTCTTTCCCTGCAGGGCATAGAAGAGGGGAATCAGGGAGATAAAGGCGCAATAGCTGAGACTGAATTTAGGGAAAGACAGGAACAGAAGAATTCCTGATATCAATGAAAGAAAAGCGGTTTTCTTGTTCATTGTGTCGATTTGTCTTTTTTATCACTGTAAGCGTAAACATTTTCGGGAT
>CAYTUH010000168.1:3852-4887 GCA_964441165.1 uncultured Syntrophaceae bacterium | reverse complement strand
AAGACTCTTGAATCTGACACGTTCACCGGGGAGTGGTATTTTTTTGATAAGAAAAAATATAAAACCGCCCAGTGTCTCAAATTGCCCTTCCGGTACGTGGATATTGAAATACTCTTCAAATTCTTCGATTTCAACCCTGCTGTCGACAATGATGTCCCCATCGACGAGTTCCGTAAAGGCATTTTCCTCCACATCATGTTCATCGTGAATCTCGCCGACGATTTCCTCTATCAGGTCCTCCAGCGTTACAAGGCCCGAAGTACCGCCGTACTCGTCAATCACGATGGCCATATGCGATTTCTTTTCCTTGAGTTCGTGAAGCAGGGAATTGATGTTTTTTGTTTCAGGTATGAAGTATGCGTTGCGTAATATCGAGACTATTTCGTTTTCCTGTACCGCCTTCGACCAGAAGCGAAGGAGGTCTTTTACATTCAAGATGCCCACAATATTGTCAATATTGCCCTTGTAGTAGGGCATCCGCGTGTGACCCTGCTTTTCCGTGAATTCAAGAATTTCCTCAATCGAATCATCACTGCTGATGGCGACGATTTCGGTTCTCGGCACCATCACTTCCCGGGCAACCGTTTCACGGAGATCGAATATGCTCTGTATCATCTCCCCGGACTTTTCATCGATAAGCCCCTGACTCTCGCCGACATCGATTATTGACTGGATTTCATCTTCAAGAAAGGTCAGCCCTTTTTTTCGGCTGACCTTCATAAAAAAGATACTGATCCACAATCTTAGTTTTTTGAATAAAATATTCCCCTCCCTATTTCACAACGTCACTGCAATTTTTCGTCGACAACGTGTTTGACAAATCATGTTTCATATGTCGACGTGCCGTGTCGGTGTTGAGGATTACGGATTAAGGATTGAAGGATTATAAGCACGATAGTTCCTTGTCCTTAATCTTTCCTGTATGAACTTCAAGTTTCACCCTTGATTAAACCGGACACAGGCCGGCGGTTGTCTTACTTTTGAATACTGAATTCTGGCTTCTTTCTTTAATTGTAGCTCGCCGATTTATCGACG
>CAYTUH010000168.1:0-3842 GCA_964441165.1 uncultured Syntrophaceae bacterium | reverse complement strand
TCATCCTTTATTAAACCTGCCAAAGGCCGGAGGCTGGGCTTACTTCTTATTTCAGACTCCTGACTTCTGGTTATGATCCTGGCCGCGGAATGCTGAAAGCTGAAGGCTGACAGCTTTATATTGTAGCTCGCCGATGTATCGGCGTATTCGTTTTTTTCGGTACGTCTCTTGCGCTTATCAGCGCAATGGCCTGATGAATCCGGCAGCTACATATAAAAGACAGCGGCAAAGTTCCAAAGTACCAGAGTTGCTCACCGAAGTATTAGTGTCTATCCGCGTATAGTTTTTATTCTTACTTCTTTATTCTCACTTCTTACTTCTGAATTCTAACTTCTTTTTCTGAAAGCTGACGGCTGATAGCTGACAGCTTCATTCTCACAATCCCCTCAAATACTCCGGCCTGAGTATATTTTTGTTCCTTGATTCAATCACGTTTGAAATGAGCCTGACCGTCTCTTCCTTTTCCTGGGGCATTCTCGCCCGTATGGGCAGATAATTTGATGCATGATTCGATGTAAAATAACAATTGGTAAAATTCGATTGCCCTACCATGATCCCAAGTTCTTCGAGAAAACCGAATGTATCGGGCAATTCAAATTTACCTGCTTTCTGTTCTTCGTGGAGTTCCGTTCCGGGAACGACCATGACGGTCAGGGCGCCGACAAAGTCCGGGTCCATTTCCGTGAGAACCCGTGCCGTGTCAATGGCATGTTCCCTGCTCATTCCGGTTCCACCGATTCCCAGCAGGACCGTTACCGACAGGGTGATTCCCGCGTCCTTTATTCTTCCGGCGGCCTCGATCATCTGTGCGGTGTTCACGCCTTTTCGTACCTTTTCCAGCAGCAGATCGTTCCCCGTTTCCAGTCCCAGGTAGGCAATCGATAATCCCATCTCACGCAGTTCTTTCAGCTCTTCGGGACTTTTTCTGAGAACCGCTTTCGTGTTTGCATAGGTTCCGATTCTCTCCACGCCCCGCACGTGCGTGTTAATTGATTCCATAATGGGTACGAGTTTCTTCTGCGGTATGATCAATGCATCACCGTCGCAAAGAAAAACCTTTTCAATCGCGCCGTAACGACCGGCCTCGATGATATCCTCTTCGATTTCTTCGAAGGTCTTTATCCTGAACTTTTTATCTTTATATGCTCGGCAGAATGTACATTTGTTATGTGAACATCCCACCGTTACCTGCAGCAGCAGGCTGTACGCCTCGCTCGGCGGTCTGATTATCATTCCTTCATATTTCATGATCACTCCGGTCTTGTTCCACCGTATGGATTTATTTCAATGTCGTTAAAGCATGCGCTGCAAAACACTTTGGTGTCGACGTGGCCGCAACCGTAACCCCAGAGGTCGAAAATCCGGCACTCCTTACAAAGGGGAATTCCGCATCCATCGCAATATACCACGGCATCCGCGCCGTTGCAGGACCGACATTTTTCGATACAGTCAATAACGATCATTTTTATCACAACTTTCAGAATGTTCGGTCGTGTGGTACTTTATAATACGACTTTTAAAAAGGCAAGGACCAAAAGATAATCATTATTCATATGCACCAGAAGGTCTCTTTCATCCCCTTTTCGTTGATTTTTTAGTGAATTAAGTCATTTTTTTCTTGACGACTTCATTAAAGGCGTATAAATACCTACGAAGTTGGACGTAGTTGCAGGAGATATTCAATTCGGAACGTTCTTTTACATTCCGGAGATGAAGCCTGATCCATGATTAACGTATTTACCATAATAAGGAGGATTTCAATTGGCAAAAGGTACGGTAAAGTGGTTTAACGAGAAAAAAGGGTTCGGGTTCATCCAACAGGAAAACGGTCAGGATCTGTTTGTCCATTACTCCTCAATCGACATGGACGGTTTCAGAACGTTGAATGAGGGGGATGTGGTTGATTTTGACGTCGAAGAAACGGAGAGGGGGTTTCAGGCAAAGAACGTTAAAAAGGCTTAGTTTATTTTTACACGTAAGGCACACGGACTGTTCCAAGACAGTTGTTATGTATCAGATCTACCAGAATACTTTACCGGTATTTGAATAGATAAGGGTACAGTAGTATTTATCGATATTTTAGTTAATTTATTGATTTTAGGCCCCGTTCGGGGCCTTTTTTATCATGGTACATGAATAAGCCTGCTGTTCGGAATCACGTCGCATGTGCCAACATGAGCGCCGCTGATCCGAGCCCGACGTTCGATGAAAGAGCTTGACGGAAATCACTCTGCGGTGTACTTACTTTAATTAATATTTTTAAGTATATCGCTCCATCATTATAGATAGTTTGAAGGTACTGAAGCATTGACTAAATCTTTGAATAACTTGAACGCACATGAAACGGGAATAATATTTGAGATCCAGGGCGGGGTGAATGTCATGAACCGTCTGAATTCTCTTGGAATTGTTCCCGGAAGAAAGATTACGAAGACAAGCTCCGCCTTTTCGGGTGGACCCGTGACGGTCCAGGTCGATCGAACCCTTATTGCCATCGGCCGGGGAATGGCAGAAAAAATCATCATTCAAGTTGATGAATAGGTAGCGAAATGAAACTTTTGCTCATGGGAAATCCCAATGTGGGTAAGAGTGTGATTTTTTCACGTCTTACAGGAGTACGCGTGGTGTCTTCCAATTATCCCGGCACCACAGTCAATTATACCAGCGGATTCATGAAGATTGACGGCATCACCGCTGAAATTATTGATGCTCCCGGGACCTATACGCTTGAACCGACGAATGAGGCAGAGGAAATCGCCCTGAAAATGCTCGACATCGGTGACGTCGTCATCAATGTTATCGATGCTACCAACCTCGAGCGGAATCTCTATCTTACTCTTCAGTTGCTGGAACGAAACACACCGGTAGTAATTTCGCTCAATCTCTGGGATGACACGAAACACCGTGGGATCGATATCGATGTCGACAAACTTCAGAATATTCTCGGCGTCCCTATTGTTGCCACATCGGGTCTGACGGGACAGGGAATCAAGGAACTTGTCCATACGATTCCCCATGCCGCGGCACCGAAACGGAAACCCATCAGTCGTGAAGAACGCTGGGCGGAAATCGGGAAGATCATCGATCAGGTGCAACAAATCACACACCGGCATCACCGATGGTATGAGCGCCTCGAAGACGCAAGCGTCAAACCGCTGAGCGGGGGAATCATCGCTCTCGCAGTCGTGATGGCATCATTTTTTGTGATTCGCTTTATCGGCGAGTCATTAATCAATTACCTCTTCGATCCAATCTTCGAGAATCTGTGGCTGCCCGTTCTGCTCAAGCTGAGCACGTTAATGGGAGGCGGTGGCTTCCTGCATGACGTTGTCGTGGGAAAGCTGATCGGCGGGGAGATACACTTCGTGGAATCCTTCGGCCTCCTCAGCAGTGGTCTCTACGTACCCTTCGCCATGGTGCTCCCCTATATAATATCCTTTTATTTCATTCTCAGTATCCTTGAAGACACGGGATATCTTCCCCGTCTGGCCGTGCTCCTCGACACGACCATGCACCGCATCGGATTGCACGGCTTCGCCATCGTTCCATCACTCCTCGGACTCGGCTGCAACGTGCCCGCCGTCATAGCCACACGTGTTCTTGAAAGCAGGCGGGAACGTTTCATTGCCGCGACGCTCATATCGATTGCAATACCCTGCGCATCGGCACAGGCAATGATCTTCGGCCTCGTCGGTAAATTCGGCGGCCATTACGTCGCACTGGTCTATACCACCCTTGCGCTGGTCTGGATCATACTCGGTGCCATACTTAACAAGACGGTGCCGGGTCTCAGTCCCGAGCTTCTGATAGAAATACCACCCTATCGCATGCCGCCCTGGACG
>CAYTUH010000167.1:0-6030 GCA_964441165.1 uncultured Syntrophaceae bacterium | reverse complement strand
CGAAAGGATGCAAAGGACATCAAAGACCCTGACACCGGGACTCATCGTGATTGTCGGTCTTCTGACGGTCTGTCCCGTGGTCATGCTCATTATAGGAAGTTTTTCCGAAGGGCTGGGCTCCTTCGGCACATTCACGCTGGAAAAATATCTTCACTCATATACCGATCCGGCCTTCGCCGAGATAATCGTCAACACCGTCATATTCACGATAGGCTCCGCCCTTGTGGCAACGCTGCTGGCCCTCTTTCTTGCCTATCTCAATACCCGCACCAACATCCCCTTCAAGTTTCTTTTCGGCATCATATCCATCATCCCCATGATGATTCCCCATATCCTCTTTGCCGTCAGCTGGCTTTTGCTCCTCAATCCGTCCAACGGCCTGATCAATCTTTTTCTGAAGGAAGCATTCAACCTGTCCGATTCACCCCTTAATATCTACACGCTGCCGGGAATGATTCTCGTAGAGGGATTGCTCGACCTTCCCATCGCCTACCTCATTCTTGCCCCGGCACTGGCCGCCTTTGACGTATCCATGGAGGAATCATCCAAGGTGTGCGGCGCCTCGACCCTGCAGACACTTTTCAGGGTTACCCTCCCTATTCTTCGCCCGGCGATCCTGGCGTCCATTACCCTCGTCATCGTGCGCAGCCTCGCATCCTTTGCCGTTCCCTCCGTCATCGGCATGCCCGGTCGAATCTACGTGCTCTCTACCCACATATACCGCATTGTCGCCACGGGGTTTGCCGCCGACTACGGGATGGCGGCGGCGGTGGGAATGAGCGCCCTCGGCGCATCGACCGCGCTCATTTACATTTACCGGTACCTGACGGCGGAAGGAGACAAATACGTCACCATCTCCAGCCGCGGATATCGTCCCAGCACTATCGATCTGAAAAAGGCCAAATATCCTTTCTTCGTTATTGTGGCCCTGCTCTCATTCATCCTGATCGTGCTGCCCGTGCTGGTGCTTCTCTATACATCTCTCGTCCCCTACTCCATGGTTCCCAGTGCAAAGGCCTTCTCCATGATGAGCCTGCGCCACTGGACCGAGGTGCTCAACGATCCCATATCGCTGCTGTCGGTGAAGAACAGCGCCTTTCTGGGTATTGCCGGCGCCACGCTCGGCGTGATCCTCTCAATCTTCGTATGCTACGCCATCGTCAAGGTGCGGACGGCCGCGTCGGGAATCCTGGAATCTCTGAGTTTTCTTTCCTTTTCATTCCCCGGAATCGTCATAGGGGTGGGCTTCATGTGGCTGTTTGTCAGGACGCCCCTCTATGCCACGATCTGGGCGCTGATGATCGGATACATCGCCACCTACCTCCCCTACGGCATACGGCCGTTGACGAGCGCCTTCGTCCAGATCCACAGTCACCTCGAAGAATCCTCGAAGGTCTGCGGGGGCGGGACCCTTTACACGCTCCGCCGGATCGTCATTCCGCTCCTCATTCCCGGCATCGTGTCGGCCTGGATACTGATGGCAACCATGTTCGTGAGGGAGCTCTCGCTCTCGGTGGTCGCCGCGCCATTGGGAAAGGAAGTGCTGGCGGTCCAGATCCTCCGGTTCGCCGAAGATGGTCTCTGGGGAAGACTGTCCGCCCTGGGAATGGTGATGATTCTCATTTCCACGACCCTCGTCGCTATGGCCTCCCTGACGGGGGCACGATTGACGACGATGCAGACAACGGAGGGGGGCTGAAATAATATCGCCGGGAGGGAACCCGGACGCACATCAGTCCACGGCCCATTCACCAGCGAGCCACCCCCTTTGACCGTTCAAAAACTGCGCAACGATAAAATACCGCGGGGCGGCCGGATGATACATTTGCACCGTCCATGTATCGACTTCCCCATCTCAGAAAAAATCCACGACAGATTATTGACTAATCCGACAACGCATTGTAAGCAGTGCAGGATTGTGATGGTTTAAACCAGGGAAGACATCACCGACCCGAGAACCGCCGCAGCATTCGCACGAATTCTGTTCCTTAATCCTGACCGGCTCGATCGTGCAGTGATTGCGGCACGCCGAAAACTGGTCGGTCTTCCGCCGTCACATCATACCTCGACGGTCGACGCAGCAGTTCAGATGACCCCGGGAAAACGCACGGAAGCAGACCATGCGACAGGCACGTATTCTCAGTATCAGGTTCCATAGCCCATAACGCTCAAATGAGGACACGAAACCATGCACAACACACCGACAAGAAAACAAATCCTCGAAGCGAGTAAAAATGCCATTATCGTGGTAGACACGAAAGGCCTTACCTGTTTTGCAAACAAAAAGGCACTGCAGCGATTCGGTTATACCAGGAAAGAAATAATTGGCTCCTATATTACGGACGTACTGCCCCTGACGGGGCCGTCGGTCATTAAGATGCTCAAAAACAGGCAGCCGGTAGAGATAGATTTCATCGTTGATAAGGATGAAAATCTGGTGTGTCACATATCCCCGATTTTAAAAGGTGATAGGGTATGGCAGGGGGTTCTGCTCACATTCAGTGAAAAGGAACTGCGAGAGATATCACAACCGAACCTCGAGTCGTACCAGAACCTCAAGGAAAAACTCAAAGCTATTATGAACGCTACCGACGAAGGCATATGGATCATCGACAGTCAGGGCAAAATCATAGACATCAACCATAAGGCAGAGATTATTAATGACATCAAACCATACGATGTTATCGGCAAATCAACGTACGATCTTGTAAAAGCGGGAATTTTCAACCGTACCATCAACATGTCGGCGCTGAAAACGAGTAAAAACATCAAGCATCTTAAATTCATCGAAAAAAGTGATACCTATGTGCTTGTCACTGTCTCTCCCGCATATGATCTTGAGGGGAATATATCATTGGTCATTGCGACCGAAAGGCCCCTCGACATGTCATCGGGCCGGAGTGACATCGATCCAAAGGTCACGAAGTGTGCCACGACCAATGATCAGGCCACTCCAATTGCGAAGAACACTGCCGATGATTTATTGCGCCAGGGGATCATCGCCCAGAGTGCGTTAATGAAAGAACTGCTCCATACCGCCCTGCGTCTGGCACGCCTTGACATATCGAACATTCTCATTCTGGGAGATTCCGGTACCGGAAAGGGAGTACTGGCCAATTTCATCCATAACAACAGTGAGCGTCGTAAAAAAAGGATCATCCAGATCAACTGCGCCGCCCTGCCCGAAAACCTCCTTGAAGCGGAATTATTCGGATATGAGAAAGGCGCATTCACGGGGGCTCGGGCGGAGGGAAAAATCGGCCACTTCGAACTGGCAGATCAAAGTACGCTCTTTCTCGATGAAGTGGGTGATCTCTCGCTGCCACTCCAGGCCAAACTTCTTAAGTACCTGGACGATCATGAAATCCTGCGTCTCGGGGGCACGACACCCCGGAACGTTGATTGCACCATCATAGCCGCAACGAACCGGGATCTTCAGCAACTCATGGAAGAGCGGAAATTTCGCGAGGATCTTTACTACCGGCTCAGTGCCTTCAAGCTTGAAATCCCCTCTTTGTATGAACGTCCTGAAGACATCTACGCACTCAGCAATTACTTTCTCGACAAATACAACAAGAAATATGGCTTTGACAGGATACTATCCTCCGATGCCTTCGAACTGCTGCAATCCTATGCCTTCCCGGGCAATGTCCGGGAATTAAAGAATTTTATTCAGGAAGCCGTCTTCATGAGCCGGCAGGACGACCTCTGCGAATTCATCAAAGTTCATTTTGAGGGTAAACTGGACAATTCACTTCTTCTTGCCCTGCACAATGAAAGCAATCTGGACTTCTACGGACGAATAGATGACATGGAACGCAAAACACTGCTGCAGGCGGCTCGCTGTTGTCGGACAACCCGTGAGATGGCAAAGCATCTGCGGGTGAGTCAGGCAACAATTGTCAGAAAAATGAAAAAATTCAACATAAAAATGATTCATGGCTGAATCAAAATATTGTCTCATGAAATCAATATAGTATAATCATGGGTTCTTTTTGCAGCCGATCATGATCCTTATCTGAATCACCACAGATATATAAAATGCCGTCCTTTACAGTTCCTGCAAAAATTTACCATTTTGCGTGATGCATACCTGAATCATTCCGGGGCATGGATACCAGACAGTAAATTTCCAACTAATTGAAATAATGATGCTTTTAATGACAAACATTGTTGGCACGGTCATTGCATTTACACGACTCGCACATGCATGAGGGCAACTATTGACCCCGTCGGCATGTATGACTTCTTTTTATTGAATGTGTTTTCTGCAGAAAGGCACGGACTGAAGATTGTCACTATCACACACAAAGGAGAAAGGAATGAAAAGAAAGCAAAGACTTACAAGCGGTATCATAATGTTGCTCGCGTTGATGCTCTGTTTCAGCATTGCCGGTGTAACCGATTCCCAGGCAAAGGACAAGGTCTACAAGTGGTCGTTCTTTTCAGCATACGGACCCGGTGATTCGGCATGTTGCGAAATCTGGCCGGCGTTGTTCAAGGAAGTAGAGCTGGCCACCAACGGCAGATTGCAGATCTCGGTCTTCTGGTCGGGTGAGCATCCCTACAAGGGCAGCGATATGTTGAAGGTGCTGCGCGACGGCCAGGCGGAACTTGCTCATTTTTACGGAGGATTCCTTACCTCGGTCGAGCCCGTCTTTGGTATTGACGCCATCCCGATGTTATTCCCTTCGGACTCCGACGAATCATTCAAAATTACACTGAAACTCTGGGGCGATCTCAAACAAGACAGGGACGGCGTTCTTGAAAACATCCTGGAAGAGCGCTGGAACGGATCGATGATCCATATCCTGCCTGCGACGCATCAGCGGATTCACACGAAAGGATATGCAATCGAGGGCATCGGCTCCCTGAAGGGTCACAAAGTCAGGGTATACTCGCCCGAACTTGCAAAACTTGTCGAGATTCTTGGCGGTACGCCGGTAAGTATCGGTTTCGGCGAAGTCTACACGGCCCTGTCGACGGGAATGGTCGACGGCCTCACCACATCAGTCTATTTTGCAAACCAGGGCGGCTTTTTCGATTTCTGCGACACCGTCAACCTGTGGGAGCTGATGGCTGCCGTGGATGGTCTGATGGTGAACAAGAAGGCCCTGGACGAACTGCCGCCGGATATCCGGAAGACCTTCCTCGATATCATGCATGCATCGGCCATGAAGCCCGAGCGGGCGGAATTGATGACGAATGCCTTTGTGCTGGAACAGCTCATCAAAAAAGGGAAAAGGGCATACGTACCGACGAAAGAAAATCGTGATGCCGTGGTCGAACGATGTAAAAAGGAAATCTGGGACCCCTGGATGACGCAGGCCGGGGCCGACGGAAAGCCTGGGGACTCGGCGGGGCACATGATATCGATGATCCGCATATCGTCACGTGGTTAAAAGAGGTAATCGATGCCGCGTCAGCAATCGATTCGAGGCCGCTCTTTATCGATGTCATCAATCTTCCGGCACAGATCGACGACCGGCTGATTGTTATCGGTTCTGATGATCGGATTCCTGCTGATGGTAAACAGTTAACATTTATCGAGCAACCGCTGCACAGAACCGGTTTGGAGGATGAAACCGCTGCAGCGATCGACCAGGCATTGCGACTGACAAAAGTGTTGCGGGGGCATAAATCAGATGCTGGATTGTTGATCAGCCCTCTTCGGGATTGGTGTGGTGAGGTTCCGCATCTGCTCTGGGGACCCGTTTCCAACACAAATTGCTATCGCGCTGGCTTGTATGACCTCAAGGGAAATCCGCGCCCTGCTGCCCGGGTCGTTGAAGCCCATTTCCATGGTCGGCAATTGCCCAATCTGATCGGTCCGAACGAACAGATAAAAGATCCGATTCTCTTTAGCCTCGTGGGACTGGCTGGGTTGCTGGCATTTTTGCTGCTGTTGAAAAACGATCGGCGGTACCGCCAGTATCTGCGCCGGATTTTTTGGTTTCCACATGGGTTTTATGTCGACTTGACGGAGAATCGACAGCTCAATTTTGTCCTCAGGCTTATCAATGGATTGAT
>CAYTUH010000166.1:0-6096 GCA_964441165.1 uncultured Syntrophaceae bacterium | reverse complement strand
TGATATGGTAGCCGCTGATGCTGATGGTGTTCCACCGGGGCACGTATTTCGTGCCGAATTCGACGGTGTCGCTTACCAGTTTGACCGACGGCTCCGGGGGGCACATGAAGGTCTTCTGGGCGATAAATTCCTTGAGCATATCGTTCTGGATCGTTCCCCCGATCCTGTCAAGGGGCACGCCCTTCAGCTCCGCCGCGGCGCAGTACATGGCCCAGAGCACCGATGCGGGAGGGTTGATCGTCATGGAGGTGGTGATTTTGTCAAGGGGAATACCGTCGACGAGCTGCATGAAATCTTCCAGTGTATCGATGGCCACGCCGCATTTACCGCATTCACCCCGCGCATGGGGGTCCCCGGTGTCATATCCCATGAGCGTGGGGAAATCAAAGGCCGTGCTGAGTCCCGTCTGCCCCTGTTTCAGGAGCATGTGCCAGCGTTCATTCGTATCCCTGGCGCTTCCCATGCCGGCGAACATCCGGAAGGTCCAGTAGCGGCCGCGATAGCCCGTTGACTGGTTTCCGCGGAGATAGGGGAATTGTCCGGGATATCCGATATCCCTTTGAAAATCCCTATCGCCCATATCTTCGGGGCCATAAATCCTCTTGATCTCGAGGTCCGATACCGTGGACCAGCGTTCCTTCTGGTCCGGATGCCCGGTTACGGCCTTTTTGACTTCCTCTTCCCACTTCTTCCTCAGTTCGGAAGATGTTTCGAGTGTTTTCTTGCTGAAATACACGCGTTCCTCTCCTTTCTCATCCACCCCCCTGCAGCGCGAACCACCACATCCGGATGCACCCCCTGTTCCGCTCTCGCAGGTTATTCACTTTTCCGATGAGTTAACTCTGACGGCTCGGTAACAGGTCCACCTTCAGCGCGGCATCCGCCCCCGCTGTCCCCGGGACAGGCTCTGCATGCCACGGCTGTGACGATTTTTACGCTGCCATCGAAATCCGGCGTTTCATGAAACCGTCAACCCTCTATGATCCGGCGGAACAGAAAACCCCTTGAAGCACACAATCAATCGCCACATTCATTAACAACTTTTGAAGGTTGCCGCAAGTCAAGATTTGAATCATGTACGACCACTGTAAAAACATTTGAATTCGACATATTACACCGTTCCTGCATCCTTTGTTGTTGACAGAGAGGCTCTTCTTCTATTAAGTTTCCCGGTTGAGTGCGTTTTTTGACAATTGAGGAGGGAACAGATGAATCACGACAATGACGCGGTTATTGTAAGCTCCTGCAGGACACCTCTCGGTACGTTTCAGGGCGGGGTAAGCAAGGTATCTTCAACGGAACTCGGCGGAATCGTTATCAATGAAGCGATCGCGCGGGCCGGTCTCACCAGTGAAGACATCGATGAAGTCGTCATGGGCATGGTCCTCCCCTGCGGATACGGCCAGAACCCGGCGCGACAGGCCGCCATCAAGGCGGGAATTCCTGTCGGTAAAGGTGCCATCACCGTAAACAAGGTCTGCGGATCGGGGCTCATGGCGGTGATACTGGCGGCACAATTCGTTCAAACGGGCTTTGCCGGCTATGTCGTCGCCGGCGGCATGGAAAACATGAGCGCGGCGCCGCACTACCTGCCCGATTCACGATTGGGGATCCGCATGGGGAACGGCACCCTGGAGGATCACATGGTTCACGACGGACTCTGGGACGTGATCAACGATTACCATATGGGGCTGACGAACGACATCGTATCGGAAAAATGGGGGATCAGCCGGGAAGATCAGGACGCCTTTGCCTGCGAATCGTACCGAAGAGCCCTGAACGCCGTCGAAACGGGAAGGTTTGCCGACGAAATCGTTCCCCTCTCATACCAGGATCGGAAAAAGAGGACCGTCACGATCGAACGGGACGAAGGCCCCCGGCTGACCAGTATGGAAACACTTGCCGCGATGAGGCCGGCCTTCCGGAAAGATGGCTATGCAACTGCAGGAAATTCATCGATTATAAGCGACGGCGCCGCGGCAGTGGTGGTGACCACACGGCAACGGGCCCGGGAACGGAACCTGCCGGTCCAGGCGAAGATCCTTGCCTGCGGAAATGCCGGGATCGAACTTGAGCACGTCCTGATGGCACCGATCAATTCCGTGCCGAAAACCCTGAAAAAGGCGGGGCTCCAGATCAATGACATCGATCTGCATGAAATCAACGAGGCCTTCGCGGGCTCGACGGTAGGTGTCATGCGGGTACTGGGCATCGATCACGACAAGCTGAATGTCAATGGGGGATCGATCGCACTGGGACACCCCATCGGTGCATCGGGGGGACGCGTGATGGCGACGCTCCTTCACGAAATGAAGAAGCGGGATCTCCAGATCGGTCAAGCCTCTCTCTGCCTTGGTGGTGGCGAGGCCGTCACCATGGTTGTCGAAAGGGAGTAGCACCATGCCGAAAAAAGAAAAAAAATGGAAAACCTTCGGTCAGCGAATCCGGGTGTTACGGGAGGAACAGGGATTGAGCCTTGAGGAGCTTGCACACGAAACAGGCTACACCCCTGAAATGCTTGAAAAAATAGAAAAAGATGACGTTGTCGCCCCCGTATCGCTGGTGCTGCAGCTCAGCCGGACCTTTAAGACCGACGTATCACAGCTCGACACGGAGGAGGAAAAGAAGGCCTCAAAACGACGTATCAAGAGCCATAAGAAACGGGTCGATTCATACGCCTACACTCCCCTGACCCGTCCGGGCATGGAAAAACACATCCGGGGATATCTCGTCACCATCGATCCGGAAACAAAACACAAGGGCGTTGAATACCATCACGAAGGTGAAGAGTTCGTCTACGTACTGAAGGGATCGATCATCATCCAGGTCGGGGATAACGTAACGAAACTGAAAGAAGGGGGGAGCCTTCACTTCAATTCGGCCCTCCACCACAAACTCAGTAATCCCTCACAAGAGACCACGGAGCTTCTGGTCGTCATTTACGTACCATAGGAGGACCGAGCGGTGTTTCAACTGACGAACGAACAGGAAATGGTCCGCTTGATGGCCAGGGATTTCGCCAAACGGGAGCTGGAACCCTTTGCCGGTGAGCGGGACGAACAGGAGCGTTTTCCCGCCGAGACAATCAGGAAAATGGGCAGCCTCGGCCTCATGGGCATGATGGTGCCTCCCGAATACGGCGGCTCGGGCGCCGGGTCCGTGAGCTACTCGCTGGCACTCCAGGAAATCTCCTATGCCTGCGCCTCCACGGCCGTCACCATGTCCGTGGCGAATCTCTCCACGGAACCGCTCCTGAAATTCGGCAGCGAAGCGCAAAAACGGCGGCACCTGTTCTCTCTCGCCAGTGGCGAGACGCTCGGCGCCTTCGCCATCACGGAACCCGATGCCGGGTCCGACCCGGGAAGCATGAACGCACGGGCTGAAGACAGGGGAGACCATTATCTTGTGAACGGGACGAAGGTCTTCATTACCAACGGAGCTTATGCCGATGTCATAAACCTGATCGTGCGGACGGACCCCCAGAAAGGGAACCGGGGTCTTTCGGCACTGGTGGTGGAAAAAGGCACTCCGGGGTTTCACGTGGGGAAAAAAGAGAAAAAGATGGGGCTCAGGGCATCGAACACGGTGGAACTCCTCTTTGACGACTGCAAGATACCGAAAGAAAACATGCTGGGACGAAAAGGGCAGGGGTTTAAAGTCGCCATGACCGCCCTTGACAGCGGCCGCATCGGCATTGCATCGCAATCACTCGGTATCGCGCGGGCCTGCCTGGATGAAGCCGTGAAATATGCCCGCAACCGGAAGCAGTTCGGCAAGCCGATCGGTTCATTCCAGGCAATACAGTGGATGGTGGCCGACATGGCGACCCAGATCGAGGCGGCGCACTGGCTTGTCCTTGCGGCGGCGGACCGGAAAGACCGGGACATACCCTTCACGAAAGAGGCGTCCATGGCAAAGCTCTTTGCCTCGGAGCTGGCAAATCGAGCGGCCTACAAGGCCCTTCAGATTCACGGCGGGTACGGGTACATGACGGAATACAAGATAGAACGGCTCTATCGCGATGCCCGGGTAACGGCCATTTACGAAGGAACATCGGAAATTCAACGGATCGTGATCGCCCGGGAATGCATGGGAACATAGGGGGTAACTTCGGGGAGGAAACAGGATTTCCTTCCATGCCATGCAATATGCCCTTATATCACCAGATGAGTGTGGCCGTGCTTTCGCCCAGCCTTTCCTCGCCCGCGAACCATTCCATGCGCCAGAGCCCGGGACCCGCCTGCTCACGAAGATCCCTGACGGCGTAGGTATGACGGTAGACCCGTATATCAGCCGGGACCCTGTTGTCACGGAAATGCGTCACGCCGCCCTGATCGATGACCGTTCCGTCGGGCGCCAGCAATTTCCAGGATATCTGCGTTCCGAAGGGGCGGTCAATTTCTCCCACAAAGCATATGTCGCGATAGACCGGGTAGTAGGGACGTGTCGAAAATTCCCCCGGATTCACCTTCCCGTCCCTGTTTGAATCAATCCATTCGGCGCAGGATAAAAACGGGGCCGCACCCTCTTTCGGCACGGTGGCGTAACATCCTCCGGCAAGGAAAAGAAGCACGACAAGCACAACTACCGACGAACGTCTCATGGCACCCTCCTTTCGATCCGTCCTGCTTGCGCAGGGAGCGACCAGCCACGGCCGGTCGCTCTCAGGGAATAATCGTCAATTCGAGACCCTCATGTCAAGGATATTTATTCTTCTTTCCCCCGCACCGTTGACAATCTTCCCGCGGTCATATAGAGGTGGCAGTGCGTATTTTAATGCAAGGAGTATGGAATGGCTGAAATAAAAAGCACGCTTGACCTTATCATGGAGAGGACCAAAAACCTCACCTTGACGGAGGATGAGAAAAAGGTCCTTCACCGCGACGAACAGGTATCCAGGGTCAAGGGATGGGTGCAGCGATACGAAGACAGGGTCCTGCGGACGGCCGAGATCAGGAAAGAACTGAATGCGGAGTTGAAGGACCTGTTGCGGCGGGAAATCATTGAAAGGCTCGAACCGGGATCATCCAACGATATCCTCTACCAGATGCTTGAAGAGGTTCTGGATATCAATCGGGCGCCCTTTGAAACCGTTGCAGAGCGTTTCAACTGGATTATCGAAGGCGAACGGGACCGGCAAGAAGCCGAGCAACTCGAGGCCCTCGCCGCTGCCGGCATCTCCGGCTCCGCCGTGGTTCCGAATCCCGAAGGAGACCCTGAGTGGAACCGTTTCAATGACCGGATCCGGGAGGAATTCAGAGGGGAACTCCTGGCAATCGGGTAACGTGGAGGACCCGGCCGGGTATCGTCACGGAACCGGGATCAGAGCATATCGAACCAGTATCGCGTGATCATCTCGAAGTTTTCACGCACTTTTTCCCTGCCGCTGAGGATCTCCCCGTGTCCCGGAAGCAGGTATTCGATATCGAGTTCCGCAAGCCGCGTAATGCTCCTTTTCAACCGGTGCCCGTCACCACCGGGCAAATCGGTCCTTCCGATCCCCTGGTTGAATATGACGTCACCGCTGAAGAGGGCCTTTCGTTCGGGCCAGTACAGACTCACCGAACCGGGAGAATGGCCCGGCGTGTGAAGGACCTGAAAGACCTCTTCACCAATCCTCAGGTCTCCCTCCCGAAGGAAAAAAGCGGGAACCGGCATGTCCAGACCGTTTCCGGCGCGCTCTTCGGTGAAACGGTATTCCTCCTCGTTGATGGCGAACCGTGCCGTCGCCGACAGACTGGCGGTACCCTCGACATGATCGGGATGGCCGTGCGTGACGATTACCACTGCAATCTGTTCCGGCGTGAAGCCCCTATGGGCAAGGTGCTGTTCCACATACCCGAAGAGATGACGATGTCCCGGGTCGATCAGGATCGGCTGCGAACCCTCGACAAGAAAGGTGTTGCAGTTGTTCTCCCCGGAGTTTTTCCACAAAAAAGCTTCTAATCCTTCAACTATTTCCATATCGCGCGTCGTGATCTCCTTGGGGCCCGATCTGTTGCTTCAGGATCTTTATCCGGCTCAGAGTCTCCTGGGCCCCCTCTTCCATTGACTGTAAAATCTCGATTGCCTGCTCCTTGGCCGACTGCTCCGTGT
>CAYTUH010000165.1:0-6161 GCA_964441165.1 uncultured Syntrophaceae bacterium | reverse complement strand
ACTTTATAACCCTTATTTTCTCCGTGCTTCGGTCCACCGTACCCATCGGACTATCTTTGAAAAAGGTCCCCCCGCGGAGAGCCTTTCCCACAGAGACGGTTCCGCGTTTCCTTTTTTCCTGCGACCGTACCCGTAATGATAATAATATCGGTAATATTGACTCTGGCCCACAAACTCGGGACTCACCTCCACCCGCAACCCGTTGAGTACGACCCCGCGCACCTTCGCCTTTACCGAATCGAGCTGTGCTTTTGCCCGCTTGAGTATGCCCCTTCCGATCTTGCCAACCTGATAGACAAGCAGGACACCGTCCATTTTTGCCCCGATGAGCGCGGCATCGGTGGCGGAAAGAAGTGGCGGGGTGTCCATGAGGATAATGTCATATTTCTTTTTCGCCTCGTTCAGCAATTCGGTGATCCTGCCCGAACCCACAAGTTCGGCGGGATTGGGAGGGATTGAACCGCTGGGAATAATGTTGAGATTTTCCATCCCCGGAGTTTTCATTATGTCGTCAACACCGAGTTTTCCCACCATGATGTCGGAAATCGTCACCACCACTTCATCCCATTCATGGTTTCCAAGAATTACATCCGACAGCCCCGGGTTCTGGTTGATTCCGAAAACGGACGCAATCATGGGCTTTCTCATGTCGGCATCAATAAGCAGGACTTTTTTCCCTGCCTGCGCAAGCACCACGGCCAGGTTTATGGCCACCGTCGTTTTCCCTTCGCGGGGGGAAGAGCTTGCAAAGCTTAAGGCCTTGACATGATGTTCCAGGCTCGCAAAACTGAGATTGGTCCTCAGGGTCTTGTATGTCTCGGCAAGGGTTGATTTAGGCGCAAAATGCGTGACAATTCGGGCGTAACGCTCCGCCGTCTCCTCATCAAACTCCTCCGACCCCTCATTCATCAGATGGGCCCTGATATCGGAAATATTTACATGGGGGATGACACCCAGGACGCCGACACCGGTCAGCTGCTCGATTTCTTCAACGGCACCGAGCGACGTATCAAAGGTTTCCACCACATAGGCAAAAATAACTCCCAAAATGAGACCGATCAGCGCACCGAAGGCACCCGTTGCCGCCGTCTTTCTCGGATTGATCGGCTCGGTGGGCTCCACGGCGGGCCTGACGATCTGGACCTCCTCGACTTTCTCCGCCTCCTGGATGAGCGATTCCTGGTACTTTTTCTCCAGCATCAGATAGACTTCTTCATTGACCTGCACCTCGTGTTCCAGTCTCGTGAGTTCCAGGCCTTTTTCCGGCAGCATTTTTATCTGCTCATCGAGCTGAGCCATATTAAGGGCAAGATCTTTTATCCTCACATCGATTATTGCCTCCTGAGACACAAGCTGGGCCTTCATGCTTGCGATGGTCTCTCCGATCTGCTTGTTCAGTTCCACCACGCGCGGATAATCTTCCGTGTAGGTTATCAGGAGCGTTTCCCTTTCCAGCATCAATTTCACGAGACGGTCGTTCAAGCTTCTGTAAAGCACCGAAACTTCGTCACTGTAAAAACTGGTATCAGCCGTCACCGGACGATCGCCGGCTGTCGCGAGCAATCGCTTCAATTCCTCAATTTTCTTTTTGCCTTCCAGCGTGCGTTCATACTCCGCTTCGAGCCGTGCCATCTGATTCAGGATAGATGTTGTCTGCGCATTGAGTGAAATAAGTTTGTTGCCTTCCCTGAAATCCCTTACAGCCTCTTCCGCGTGCTGGAGACGGTCCCTGACAACCTTCAACTGTCCTTCGATGAATTTCTTGGCTTCAAAGATTCTCTTATTGATGTCCAGGACGTGCTGCTCCTTATACACGGCGGCGACCATATTCGCGAAACGCTGGGCATACTGGGGGTCTTTTGCAATAGTCGATATGTTGATGATGTTGCTGTAGCCTTCCTGTTCCGTTTCCACATGGTCCCGCAGGTCAAGTATGATTTTCTGGAAATCCTTGTTGGCGCGCACCTCCTGCGAGTGAAGATCGGGAGGGATCAGGCCGAGTCGTTTTGCCACGACTTCCATGACATAATAGCTTTTTATGACGGCGGCCTGGGTCTGCATGTAGTCTGTCTGTGACCATGAAATTGCCTGGATATAGAGCCCCGTCACGGTCCCGCTCTGTTCGACCTTGACGCTTGCCGTCGCTTCAAAGAGGGGAACGGGCTGCCAGAAAAAAGAAAAGAGTACACTGAAGACGGCCAGAGAAATCACCGTAAAGAAGATAATGAATTTCCTCTTCTTGACTACATACCAGTAATCTCTCAGGTTTAAATCATATTGGGCCATGGGTTACGTCCTGCTGAATCGGTAAATGCCGCTTGAATGAACGAAAACGGTCTTCCGTAATAAGAATATCTATGCTTCCCCATGCCATGGGGGTCAACACACTGCCGGTTCTCTCAATCAGAAACGAAGTCTGCTGTAGTCAAAATATGCATCCCTGTATTCACCGGGATAGAGCATGTACTCGAGGAGAGGAACGGTATTTGCTATGAATTCATTCATGTCGCCGATCGGCGTTCTCGGCACATAGACCACGTCACCATCTTCGAGAGTTATATTCTGAGCGATATCACCTGTCTTGACAATCTCATCGTAATTTGCCGACAGGACGATCGGGGTGGAGTTTTCCCTGGAGTAGCCGCGAATAATTTTCACATCCGAATCAACGGCCACCTTGGTCGTTCCTCCGGCGATGGAAATTGCGGCAAGCAGATCATGGGCGTCCTTCAGGCGGAATATACCCTGATCGGGTACCTCACCCAACACATAGACCCGCTCCCCGTAGGTGGGAAGTTCCGGTATCGTTACGATATCCCCGTCATCGACAATAACGTTCTGGAGGGCGTCGGCTCTGAACATGACATCAAAAAGATTGATCGTATACTTCGTGCCCTTTCTGACCACCTCGACACGCTTCAGATCGGCGTTGCCCTCCTCCTGCCCCATGATGGCACCGCCGGCCATAACGATCAAATCAAGCAAAGTGGTCTTTCCCGTCAGGAAGTATCGCCCCGGTCCCGAGCGTCGTTCCCGCCAGTCGAACCGGTTAACCTGTCCCATGAGGAGGGCACTTTTACTCTTGAATTCCTTGACCGTAATCTCGATACGCGGGTTTCGTATATATCGTTTCAGCGCCTCCGTTAACGCACCGTCAACCTCGTTTGTCGTGAGACCCTCCACCAGGAGATCATCGACAAAGGAATAGGAGATACGACCGTCGGGTCGAACGGTCGTCGTATATTCCCTGACCTCGGCCCCCTCCATGAATTTTATGGTGATCAGGTCATCGGCGCCGATCTTATACTCGGGATATCCCCGCTTTTCCGTAAATACGGCGTTTTCCGTTACGGCACTCATGGCAGCCACACGTTCCCTTGTTTCCTGCCGGGCCTGTCTCATTGCCGGGGTGGTTTCGGAAGCCGTCTTCAGATACTGCTTCACAGGAACGCCCTTCGTCTGGGGCGTACAGGAAATAACGAGGCCGACCATGACAGCGATAAAAATCGCATATATTGTCTTTTTAATCACCATAAGTCCAAGCGGCTCCTCACACTTCAGGAGTTTCCGGAGAGTGACGTACGATCAGCATCCGCACGATAATACAGTTCAGAATGTAATGAAACGAATCTGTTGTTTATGATTGAAATGACTGCGAAACATGAAATTAATACACCCGTACTTTCCCCCGCATATCAGGTGTAATTTACCGGCTTTTATGGATGTGCTGACGCCCCACTCCTCTTTTCCACGTGGACACCTATCACAATTACGGGCACTCGTAAAGAAAAAAAATAATAACCATCCATACTTAACAATCCTGCGTAAAAGCTGAAAAGGTGATATCTCAGGAGTTCCACGCAGTGTCATCAAATCTTATAATTCTGTAATTATTAATTTTTCAAGGACTACCGTCCTCACAATGCCAACGGCCGGTTCAGCTCACCGGTTTGTCTTGATTGATTTAAAAAATACTTATTTTTCTATTGCATTATTGGAAGGATGTTGTTAGTTAGAACAATTCGTAAAAGTTGGGGGATATCATGGTACGCTATTCTGAAATCATCAGAAATCATGGCGAAGAAGGGGACATATCGCCGTCTCCGTCGGGCGAAACTGTCGCTCACAAGACATCGCAGGATCCTGTCCGCTTCAGCAGTATCGAAACGAAAGAAGGTCTTGGGGAAAAAGGTTCTTCCCTGTCTCCCCGGGATATCGAACTCGCCGGAAGCATTCAATCCCTGCTTGTCGACCATCTCACTCAAATCAGAAAGCAGGTATGGAACGAAAAGGCCTTCGACATCGGCCCCGGCATCGGCCTGGTGGAATCCGTCGTTAAGGCACCCCTTCTTATTGAAAAATTATACCAGGCGACAATATACTTCTATTACTCCGAAAACTATATCATCGCCCACATGATAAACGCCCTCATTTATGCGCTCAAGATCGGTGCGGGGCTCCAGTATTCCGAGGAGAAGCTGCTGGAACTCGGGACGTCGGCACTCTATTACGATATCGGATTGTTCAGAATCCCCTCCAGTATCACCTGTAAAGAAGAGAAATTGACGGAACCGGAAATCGCCCTCGTCCGGAAACACCCGGAAATCGGGAGACATCTGCTTGCTTCCTTTTCGGAGGAGCATCCCTGGCTCACCCGCGTCGCCTTCGAACACCACGAGCGCGAAAGCGGCACACATGGTTATCCCCTGGGAATCAAGGGCAACGAAATTTGTGAATATGCAAAAATAATGGGACTCGTCGACACCTATGAAGCCATGATCCACAATCGCCCGCACCGGAAGGCCCTTTCACAGCATATCTCCGTCAAGGAAATGATCAAATCGAAAAACCTGCTCTTTTCCCCACGCATCATCAAGGCCTTTCTGGAAGAAATGGGACTCTACCCGATCGGAAGTTTCGTGCGCCTGAACAACAAGGAGATACGTGAGGTGGTGGGAACCAACAAGGAGCATCCCATGAAACCGGTGGTCAAACTGAAATTCGACAGCCGCGGCAACCCCGCGGCGGAAGAGAATATCATCGACCTGGCGGAACATCCCATACTCTATGTAAAAGAAGCCGTCGACAGGGACGACCTCTCCCTGTAGTCTTATCTACTGCCTTTCGCGGGACCATGCAGAGGTGCTCAGGAAAAGCTGTCCTGCATGGGTTCGTCCATTATATCAAGGGGACACAACCGGCACACTCTGCAATGACACGGAATCGCCCTGTGCAGTCACTGAATCACTAAGAAGATATTTGACTTTTTGCCGGAGCTTTTCTACACTGCCGGCATCTACCGAAGGAATGCACATCCCATGGACGAGAGTTTTCGTAACAGGATCTATCGAAAAAGCGAGTCGATTGTTTCGCGCAAGATCGGACAGGAAGTGATCCTGGTCCCGATCAGACACGACGTGGGGGACCTGGAAAGCATCTACACGCTCAACGACGTGGCGGCACGGATCTGGGAACTTATCGACGGAACAAGAAACGTCGGGGAAATAGAAAACCTGATCGTGGAAGAATACGATGTCACGCAAGCCGAGGCGAAAGGTGATATCGAAAGATACCTCGGGCAACTCGAAGAAATCGGGGCGGTCGTAACGGCGTAAATGAGTGAATCATCCTCCATACCGTCAATAGGCCTGGCGGAATTCGACAAGCGGTATGCCCATTCCCTCTGTGCCGGCCGCACGCCGCTGAGCGGGACCCTCGAAGTTACCTTCCGGTGCAACCTCAATTGCATTCATTGTTACTGCAATCTCCACCGTGGCGACCCCGACGCCCTGAAAAGCGAACTTTCAACAGACGAAGCCCATCGGATCCTCGACCAGCTGGCCGAAGAGGGCTGCCTCTGGCTTTTGATCACCGGGGGAGAACCGCTGCTGCGGAAAGATTTCCTGGATCTCTATCATCATGCGAAGCAGAAAGGGTTTCTCATCTCACTCTTCAGCAACGCCACCCTCCTGACTCCCGAAATCGCCGACCATCTCGCCGAATGGCCGCCGGAGTACGTGGAGATCACGCTCTACGGCGCCACCGAGGCCACCTACGAAAAGATTACCCGGGTCCCCGGGTCCTTTAGACACTCCCACCGAGGTATCAAACCCCCCCGTGAGCGAAAGGTCCCCCTGAAACACACAACCATGGCCATGACG
>CAYTUH010000164.1:845-6161 GCA_964441165.1 uncultured Syntrophaceae bacterium | reverse complement strand
TCCGGAATCCGCGACAGCAGATATCCGGAATCCAGAAATACAGATTGCCACGACCGGCGAGGCCAGTCTCGCAATGACTAAGTATCTGGTATTCCTCGAAACCGAAAACCCGAAACTTCTCTTACTCCTTCAATCCATCAATCCGTTAATCCTTCCTCCTGCTCCTGCTTACTGAATCAACTTCTCCCAGTCGCGCGTTTCGAACCAGTAGTGTTTCCGTTCCTTGAACCATCCCTCCGCTTCCACCACCCGTATCCAGTTGTCGAGATAATTCAGTGTGTCCACGTCGCTCTTGCGGACGGCGAAGCCGATGGGTTCCCTGGTAAAGGTTCCTTCCATGGGGACGAAGAGTTTTTCCGGATATTTCAGCGCCTGGAAGGCCGGAAGCGGGGCGGAGGCGACCATGGCGTGTATGCGGCCTGACAGGACTTCCTGTACCGCCTGGGACTCGTCATCGAAGAGACGGAGTTTCGCCTGCGGCATGTACCGGGCGGCGGCGGCCGCCGCCGTGGTGCCGATACGGGCTGCGATGGTGACGTCGGAACGGTTGAAATCATCGAGCACATCAAACCCTTTGGCCCGTTCCCTGTGGGCCAGGATTGACATGCCCGTGTAGTCATAGGGTATGGAAAAATTCACTTTCAGGTTTCGATCGGGCCGTATCCCCATGCCGCCGATAATGACGTCGAACTTTCCCGTCAGCAGGGCCGGGATAATGCCGGACCATTTTGTCGGCACAAATTCCACCTTGACTCCCATATCCTTGGCAAGCCGCGTCGCCACATCGATTTCAAAGCCGATCAGGGTGCCCGTCTTGTCTTTCATCGCCCAGGGCACAAAGGTCGACATGCCCACTTTCAGGACATTCCTTCGTATCACCTGTTCCACGGTGCTTTCCCTAACCAGGTCCTGTCTCACATCGGCTGTGGCGATCCCCGCCGTTACCGCACAGAGTATCATCGCGGCCGAAATGACTCCCCACAAATGATGAAACTTCTTCATAAATCCCTCCTTTCCGAAGTTTTTTCTGCGTTGTCATGTACCTTTCATGTGCCTCTCCAGTGCATGGACCAGAAATGAAAGAAAGACCGTGACGACAAGGTAGATCGCCGCCACGGTAAACCATATTTCAAAGGTGAGAAAGGTTTCGGCGATGATCGCCTGTCCCCTCATGGTAAGATCGTAGATGGCGATGGTGCTGACCAGCGCCGAGTCCTTGATCAGAGAGATCGCCTGGCTCGTAAGGGGGGGGAGTACGATCCTGAAGGCCTGTGGAAGGACGATATGACGGTATGTCTGTAACGTGGTGAGGCCGAGGCTGTATGAAGCCTCCCATTGACCTCTTTGTACCGCGAGAATTCCCGACCGGAGTATCTCCGATATGTAGGCGCCTTCGAAGAGACTCAGGGCCAGGACGGCCGACGTGAAGGCGCTCATGTCGATGACGGGGGCGATGACGAAATAGATGAAAAAAAGCTGGATAAGGAGCGGCGTGTTCCTGATAAGTTCCAGGTACCCGCGGGCCACGGCAAGGGCCGTGAAGGACTGCGACAGCCTGAAGAGGGCGACGACGAGGCCCACGGTAAAGGCTGCGATCATGCTGACTCCCGTGATCTTGAAGGTGATCAGGAGCCCGCTCAGGAGGGGACCTGCGGCGAAGTGGCCCGTATCCATGGTAAAAAGATACCGCGGTATCCGGTACCACTGCCAGTGATAGCCGAGCCGTTCCGTGCCGGTCGCCGTGATCCAGATGAGCACCGCCATGACCAGCACGAATTTAAGGATGTCGACAAGTGTCGATGCCCGGACGGAATATATGAAGGAGTTTTTCCGAAACTGAAGTCTTTCCATAGGTTATACTACAAAGCGGTCGATTCTTTTTCCACCCTTTTTAAAAGGGCGCGTGAATAAAAAAAGGTAAAAAGGGCCGCCGTCCAGGTAATGGCGAAGATGCCCCACCAGATGCCGAGCAGTCCGAAGCCGAGCAGCACCGTGAATGTATAGAAGACGAGCACCGGCGCGACCACCTGCCGGGAGAGCCCCAGCCAGATGGCGTAAAGGGGCTTCTTAACCCCCTGGAGCGCCGCCACGTTCACGAAGAGAATGACGTAGGCGAAGAAGGCCAGGGAATCGATCCGCAGAAAGACTGTCCCGATTCCGATGACGCCGCTGTCATCGGTGAAAAGGCCCATGAGAGGAGCGGCTCCGGCAAAGACGATGATCGTGCCCGCCGCCATGAGCACCGCCCCGTCATGGAGGCTTCGATTCAGCGTTTCTCTGATACGGTCGAAAAGCCCTGCCCCGTTGTTCTGAGCCACGATGGTGAGCGTGGCCACATTGAGACCGATGGTGGGGAGGAGGACGATCTGCTCGATTCTTGTAGCGATACCGTAAGCCGCCACGGCTTCCTTGCCGAATCTGCTCACAAAGTAGGTAATGACGAAGATGCCCAGTCCCACGGTCATCATGTTGATGCTGGCGGGAAAACCCTGGCGGGCGATGTCCATGAAGGGGCGGGACCGGGGGAATATGTCCCGTACATCCTTGTTCGAGATGAGCCGGGTCTGGTAGACCTTGACGCCCAGGTAGAGACACCCTCCCGCCTGAATCATGATCGTCGCCAGTGCGATACCCAGGATTCCCAGGGGCGGAAGGCCGAATCCGCCGTATATGAACAGCGGGTCCAGGACGATATTCGTGAAGAACCCTGCCGTCAGAAAGTTTCTGAAGGATCGCGTATCGCCCAGTGCGTAGAGGATGGCGTTGAGCATGTAGGCCAGCATGAAAAAGATGGCGCCCGCGAAGATGGTATTCATGTAGACAAGGCTGTCGTCCAGATAGGTCCCGGAGGCTCCGAGCAGGGAAAAGAGAAAGGGTGAGGCGAGACAGCCGCTGTAGGTGATGATGATTGAAAGGAGCACACCGAAGGTGATGCCCTGGATGGCGATGAGCTTCGCTTCACCGCGCTCTCCCGCGCCGAGGGCGTTGGCGATCAGGGCCGTCGTTCCTGTGGAGATGCCCACGCCCATGGCGAGGATGATAAAGAACAAGGGAAGCGAAAGTGAAAGGGCCGCCAGGACGCGCGTGGAAATCAAACCGCCGAAGAAGGTGTCCACCACATTGAACATGGTATTGAAAAAGTAGCCGATACTGGCCGGCACGGCGATACGCCGGATCAATGCCGGTATCGGTTCTGTCGTCAGCTTGCCGTAGTCGTTCATTCCACACCATGATACACAAAACGAGGGCCGTTGCTGTTCATTGAACGCGGTGAGGATGTCTTTGTGAAATGTTCCGCAGATACACGTACGGCATCGGGTGCGTTCGGGAAATCTACCCGCAGTCAATTCCGGAGTTTACATTTAATATTTAGTAAATTCATAGCATTAGTTTCGATATACGGTCAAGGGTAAATTTCCGGGTCATCAATTCTTGTGCCCCCGATCAGGGCGCGGATCTGACGCGAGTTCGATGGGATTCACGGAAGGGGCGCACTGAAATCGTCTGGAAAAGGGCGCATCGAAACAGTTGACTTTTGTGCGGTGTTCTATTAGATTATCCGCCATTATGCGGGTCTGGAAAGGAAAACCCATGAAAAGAACAGTGAAATGTGCAAGCGCGTTGCTGATCTGCCTCTGCATCATCCTCCTCGGGGTGGGCGTTCCCCTCTCTGCTGAAAAGACGATCGACCTCAAGGTCGAAGGGTGCTGGTCCTGATCGGGACGATCCAGGATAAGTTCTATCCTGAACAAGATTGATGGCGTCAAGAAATTCACGGCAAACCATGAAACGTCGATGCTGACCATCACCTATGATGACAAAAAGGCAGCCCTGGAAACGATCGTCAGTAATATTGAAGCGGGCGGGTTTGTCGTTCCCGACAAGACTGCTCTGAAGACTCCCTAAACACAGGTTCTTCACAGGACGCAGCGTAACAGGTCATCGGGGTAGTTTTTTCTCGATGATGTTTTTGCAGCGTGGCGCCTTCGATACCGGCAATGAGCACAGGAGACCGCCTCCATTCAGGGGGCGGTCCTTTTTATGTGCGCCCGATAGGAGCGCACCAGTTCCGCCAGCAATGCGGGATCGTTGGCGAAGAATCCGTCACAGCCCCACTCGATGAGCCGTTTCATGGTCTCCATCCTGTTGTGGGCGCTTTGTGCCCAGGGAAAGAGGACGATGCCCTCCCGGTGCAGCCCTTCTATGAGGGCCGGATCAAGATGTTTCTGGTTGGGATTGTATGAACAGGCCCCTACCTCCCGTACCTTCGAAAGGATATGATTATAGTTCTCCCGTGCATCGCTCAGCACCGAGAGAGCGATCTGTTGGTCCAGGGTCCGCACCTGCTGCAGGGTGGGATAATCGAAACTCGACAGGATGACCGACGAAACAAGATCGTAGGCCTTGACCACGTTCAGGACGCGCCTTTCGATGTTTCCCTTCCTCTCTTCGGCACCACCCTTGATTTCGATATTGATCACGATCTTTCCCCCGATCAGATCGAATACCTCTTCCAGCGTGGGGATAGTGATTCCTTGAAAGCGCGGACCTTTCCAGCTTCCCGCATCAAGTGCCTGCAGGTCCTGCAGGGTATGCTTTCCCACCGGTCCCGAGCCGTTCGTTGTTCTGTCCAGGGTGGAATCATGAATGACCACGGGATGTCCGTCGGCGCTGAGAGTGACGTCCAGTTCCACCATGTCGGCGCCGAGGGCCACGGCGCTTTCAAAGGCGGGAAGCGTATTTTCGGGGAACCGGGTGGAGTCCCCGCGATGGGCGATCACGAGGGGAAACCGTTCCGCGAGCCTTGACAGATCCATGGTTGTCTCCATCCGCCCTGACACCTCCTTGTGATATCATGGGTCATTATATGAAACCGGCCTGCCTCTCTGTAACCCGACAACGGATGTGCTACGGATCGGGAAACTCGGGTTTCTTCTTTTCAAGGAATGCAACGATACCATGATAGCATTCACCGGAGGCGATCAGCGTGACGGCTTCTTCGGACTCGAAATCCAGGGCCTTTTCAAGGGGAAGATCGGGGCTGTGCCGGATGACCCTGAGGGCGTGGCGCACGGCACGGGGACCATGGCCTGCGATGGTTTCCGCAAGCGCCACTGCCTCATCGAGGGATTTTCCCGGTGCGCTGATGCGATTGACCACTCCCAGTCTGAGCGCTTCTTCGGCATCGATGCGCCGCGCCGTGAGGATCAGTTCCGCCGCCCGTCCGGGACCGACGAGGCGGGAGAGGGCGACACCGCCGCCCCAGTCCGGCATGAGACCCAGCCGTACTTCCGAGAAACTGATGACCGTTGCGGG
>CAYTUH010000164.1:397-835 GCA_964441165.1 uncultured Syntrophaceae bacterium | reverse complement strand
ACTGCTGACGGATCGGCGATACGCATGTCACAGCGCAGGGCAAGCTCGGCACCTCCGCCGAAGGCAAGTCCGTTAAGTGCGGCGATGACCGGCACGGGAAGCGATACGAGGCCGTCGACGGCATGCCGGATTTCCCGGATTAACGCCTCCACCGGCTCACGGTGATGATGCTGCACCGCATCGATCAGATGAGCAACCTGCGGATTGTCGGGATTGACGTCGAAGCCCGCACAAAAGGCCTTCTCCCCGGTTCCGGTGATGACCACCACCCGGGGGAGATGCGTCTTCAGGTCATCGACCGTCTTTTCCAGGGCCCTCCACATTTCCGCGTTGAATGCGTTTCGCCGTTCCGGGCGGTCGAGAGTGACAATCCCGATGTGCCCCCTCCGTTCCAGGTGGATTTTTTCTTCCGGCATCGTCAACCTCCTCCTGCGGCGG
>CAYTUH010000164.1:0-387 GCA_964441165.1 uncultured Syntrophaceae bacterium | reverse complement strand
CCGCTACGGTTGAAAGGGCGTTCCGAATGTGTTCAGGTGCGTGCATGCATCGAGGGGTCTCCGCGGCGGGCCCTTCTTCCCCTCGACGGCGGGTTTTCCCACGGGCACCACGGCGACGACTTCATAGCCGTCGGGTACGCCGAGCACCGCCTTGCAGGTGTCGTGATCCATAAACCCCACGATCACCGTTCCGAGGCCGAGCTCGTGGGCTTTCAGGCAGAGGTTCTGAACGGCCAGGCCCGTGTCGAACATGAACCAGTTCGGGTGTTTCGTGGCATCTCCCTCGCCCTTCGCCCCGGACACCCCCGTTTTCGCGCAGATCACCACGAGTGCCGACGCGGTCAGGGAGCATTTCGTCGCCGGATTTCCCTTTGAATAGGTACCGGT
>CAYTUH010000163.1:0-6183 GCA_964441165.1 uncultured Syntrophaceae bacterium | reverse complement strand
AGGCGCCCCACCGCCCCTATAAGAGTGGCGTCAGACGTCACATTAATTTCTTTCCGAAAATCTCCGCTCTTCACCTTGGCAAAGGCATCAATATCAATGCCCGTATAGAGAACATGGATTCGGCCGGGGGGGAACCAGGCCTTCCGGATTAATGCTTCTTTCACCGCCTCCGACACGGACAGGGTATTCCTGTCAACAACGCTCATCATCCGGTCAAGCAGGGCGAATATTGTTTTCTTCCATGGCGGCATATCGGTAATATTGGTAATGGCAATATGATAGGTGGTGATTGGTCGGGGCGCCCCGTATAAAAATGCCGCCAGTCTTGCTGCCTGGGCCCCCACCGCACCATGGGCGTGTACGATTTTTATATCTCTCTCCTTGCAGAATTTCGCAATTTTCCAGGCTGCGAAATTGTTCTTCTCTTTTGAAAGCCGTACTGGAAAAGACTCAATGTCATGTTCCCTGAGAAGTGCCTCGAATGCACCTCCGGACCGGCAGGTACAGATCGTATCGAAGCCATACCCCGTCATATGGGTGGCGATCCGGAACACATATTGTTCGCCACCGCCCATACCGGCATTATTGATTACCTGAAGGACACGCCTTCTTTTACCGATCAAGCACGTACCTCCCCTTGTCGGGCCATTCCACAGCGGAGAGCTCTCATTGCGCGGCCCCGCGGGCACTTTGGCAAATGTCCGATATTTTCTCTGCAACTTTTTGCCAGCTATGGTTCTGAACCACCAGTTGACGCCCATTTCTTCCCATGGTTTCCCGCAACTCTTCATTTTTCAAAAGGCCGATAACGGCTTCCGCCAGTGTTACCGTATCCCCAGGATCCACAAGGACCCCTGCATTACTCTTTTCAACAACCTCAAATCCGGGCAACCTGCTCGCCACGACGGGAATACCACAGGCCATATATTCATATAATTTGAGTGGGGAGTATCCTGATTTGAGGGGTCTCTTGAAAACAACAGATACATCACTTGCATTAATAAATGCCGGCACGCTCTCATGGGCTATGGACCCGATAAAGACCGTGCTCTCCGGCGCGTTTATTTTTTCCGCGCGTTCCATCAACTCTTTTCTCAACTCACCGTCTCCCACGATTAGAAGACGTGTATTGCTGCAGGACGCGAGGATTGAAGGAAGTGCATTTATCAGACAGTCCACTCCCTGCCAGACGGATAAATTACCCACAAAGGAAACATAGGAGAAACCGTCATCAAGCTTCAGTCTTTTCCGAACTTCCGCTTTTTCGGCGGGCTTGAACAGGAGGGTATTCACACCGTTTGCCACCACGTTTACATCGCCGAAAGGGACAGAATAATCTTTCTCTATATAAGA
Organism: uncultured Syntrophaceae bacterium; assembly: GCA_964441165.1. Taxonomy (GTDB): domain Bacteria; phylum Desulfobacterota; class Syntrophia; order Syntrophales; family UBA2210; genus CAYTUH01. The sequence goes on along the minus strand of CAYTUH010000163.1, from coordinate 4,830 downwards.
TTTGATGTTCGACGTTACCGCCACAATCTTTCGCGCTCGTGTATAATTAAATCTCTCACTGAGCCTGGCTGAAAGAAGTTTCAGGTGTCTTCTCCCTCGCCCCATGCGCGGTGCCTTCATCCTTATTTCATCAAGGGGAAGGCCGTTTACTTCGAGTACAAGGGGAATGGAAAACAATAGTGACACCAGGACGGGAGCAAAGAGATGGATGGAATACCTGACGTAAAAAACATGAGGGCGGTGGAGTGCGCTGTACCATGCAAGGTAGATGAACAGCAGGATTTCGTAAACCGCACGCCGGACAAAGGGAACCGGGATCGAAGGTACGAATACGATGTTATCCTTCTCATGGAGAAAGTGAACGTGACGGGGCTTTGGTCCGAAGAGGCGGGTTTCATTCAGTGCCGAGAGACACCGGAATAACTCCAGGACATGGGTCGCCTGTGCATCCCTCCCCTCGAGCGCAACATCGCAGATCATAAATATTTTCACTTCTCCTCCACGCAGGTGACAGCAAGACACCATCACCGCATCACGCTCCCCGGCACAGGAAAAATTGATTAGGCATGTCGTCGAATAGGGGAACCGCTATGTCTTTTCCTTTTTCTGTATGTTTTTATAGAAAGACTGCCAGTATATCAACGGATTCTCCATCACGCCGAGAACACACAGTATGTAAGGACCGTAGAATCCATTGCTTACATAAGTAATGCAATTTTTGATCAATGCTCTTAAATTGCGATTGGGCCGCAATATGGTTCGAATACTTTCAATTCTGAATCCTGTGCGAAACAGCAACTTTTCCAATGTGTCGGGCGTATAAAAATTTACATGGGTATCATAGGCGGACCCCTGTTTTGATTTTCTCGTCCCTAAAAAACGCAGCACTGATTCGTTCGGCACACTCAGAATTACGACCCCCCCTTTCTTTACCACCCTTCTCATCTCCGTCAGTAACTGCGTGGGAACCGTTACATGTTCCAGAACCTCGGAGCACACGATACAATCGACCGATTGATCCTGCAATGGCAGGAACAAGGCATCACCGAATAAGCAGATGGCATTATCCGTCTTGGATTCTATCCTCTTCAAGAAAGCTTTCGAATAATCAATCGACAAGACCACCTTAAATAGACGTTCCAGAAAGGGGGTCATGGGCCCGTCGGCGCCACCAATTTCCAAACAGACAGATCCTCGCACATTCTCTTTTATTGATTGAAGAACACGGGCTATACGCCAGTCCTGTTCCACATCTTCCATGAAATGTCCAGCCTCGTCAGATAGTTGCTGCAGACTCTCCGCCAAATCGAACCCTGGGGAAGGCACCATTTGAGAAAAATCTATCAACCTCCCCTCGATTGCAGCACTCGTTCCGCAGACATCGCAATAGTATGCCCCCTTTCTACAATCAAGGGTTGAGCGGCACTTTGGGCAGCAGAGAATCATTCCTACGTCGCCTGTCACTTTATTATTCCTTTCTTTTTTTACACACCATATTGAAGTACTCGGATAATATAGGATCCTTTCGTATCATGCGAATACCATATACAAGACAGAGAAGAATACTCAACGATATAAGACAAGGGGGAGATACGACACTCCAAGACTTCACTGTTGCCAGAATCAGACCTGCCGGCAAAAAGTAAAGAAGATGCTTGGCCATTACCATGAAGAAAAAAGTTACGGAAGAACCGGCCAGTCTCATGTTCCACATGGAAAGCAAGCCGTAGGTAATTACACCTGTTAATGAAAATAGCACCAGGGCCACATGCACATTCTGTAGAAGACCCCCCATCAGTAAGGATGCAAGACGTGTCAGGAATATGGAGGAATGAATAAAAAATGCAGACCCCTGCCGTTCAAATACCGAAAACAATGTGCTCAGCGGTGATGAAATAAATGTCATCAGCATCCAGGGTGCCAATATCTGCGTATACAGCCCCGCCTCACTCCACCGTGCACCAAAGACCAGGGAAAACAAATCCTGCCCTATGATAGAAAGAACCAGCATGGGAAATAATCCGATAGCCACGAGTCGGCTGAAAACCTCTTCCACGACCTTGGCCGAAGTACCGTCGTGTTTGGCATCACTCGCCTTCTGATAAAATACCTGGGCGATTGCATTTCCGATTATCCTCATGGGGAGGCGGATCACCGCATTGCCCAGGGCATAAAAGCCGACAATCACGGGGGAGAAAAAAACAGACAGCAACAAGGGAGGCAACTGCCAGGAAATCGTATTAAGAAGGCCGCCCCATACGTCTATGAGCGGGAATTTTCTGTAGCGCAGCAATCCCGAGATGATTCCGTCGAAGGAAATGTGCTTCAGGGGAAAAACACCGTTTCCCCATATCTCTTTCAAAGCCAGGTAGAGGATTGAAAAGAGCTGCCCGAGGATCGTTGATACTATCAATACGCCGCCGCCCACATACCCTGCAAAGCCACCTGTCAATCTCATTGTCTGAGATGCAGCCGAATTTATTATCTGAGAAACCGACAATCGACCGAAATATTTTGCACGGGAGTTCCAATAATTAAGGCTGTTCAATATACCACTGAACAGTACCGATACAGGTATGAGCCACAGGTATTTCTTCAAATCCGGAGAATTAAATGCCTCCGCCAGGCCGTCTCCCGCAAATAAAACGGCGAACGAAATGATCACAGTCATTAAGATAACGGACGAAAGACTCACACATAAGAGGTGGGCGGCCTCTTCATTGCTTTCTGGTAACATTATCGAAAGCTCATACCGGAAACAGGCAATCACACCAATAACACCGGTTATCGACGCAAAGAGGGCGGATAGCCCAAAGGCCTCCGGTGCAAAAAGGCGGGTCAGTATCGGTGCAACAAGAATACCCAGTATTTGAGCGAAGGTACTCCCGAGGACAAGTTTCAGGATATTCGCTGCAAAACTTTTTGAAAGATAGGCCAAATGTACTCCTTCATCAATTCTCAACCATAGGACAACCGCTCTCACGCAATCATGTCTTTATCCTGACTTGCCATACCGGACTGAATGACTGGAATCATAATCACCACGGCGGTCATGAACCAGAACGGTTCCATTATCCTTACTATGATAAATGTATTCGTGCCGATGGCGTGGACCAGCAAACCGACAAATCCTGCGACATATCCAAGTACGATTCCGCTGAAAAAAGGATCCGAAACGTCACGATATATACAGAATACATTCTTATATATTGAATAAATGAGAAAACTGAACGCCAGGAATCCCAGGATTCCCGTTTCAACGAGCACCCGCGGGTACTGCGCGTCAAGGAACCGGTATCCCGTTACCCCGAATCCAAAAACAGGGTGTTTGATAAAGTCTTTTCCCAGCACTAATTTCCATGAATTAAGCCTTTCTGATGTTGAAGTATCAAGTCGCACCTCTCCTATCTCTATCTGTCCCCTGTGCGGGGGTTGCGTCACCGTATGGAGTGCACGTTCCTTGACGCTTTCAGGAAGCACAAAAGGCGATGCAATCAAGAATATCGATAGAGGAACGATTATAAGCATCTTCCGCTTACTGAAGAAAATAAGTGTCAAAAACATCGGCCCCATGGCAAACCAGGTACTCCGTGACAGTGTCGCCAGGATCGAGACAACCATGAGCACAACCAGACCGATCAGGATATTTTTGTAACGGGTAGATCGGGGCGTCACAAGCAATCCGAGAGCGATTGAAAACATCAGCAAAAGATATCCGCCGAGCGTATTCGGTTCACCCTCTTTCCCTTCGAAAGGCGCCGACACACGCTCGCCTCCCGGTATCTGCAATATGGCTATTATACAGATGACGAAACAGACACATAACATTACCGTGACAAATCGTTCTATCTGCTTTTTCGCGGAAAGGTGATTTACGACCATGAAGTAGACGATAAAGTACTCGAAATATTTAAGGACGAAAAATATGCCCGATGTAAGATTGACGCGGCCCATCATCGCCCCGAGCAGTGTGGCAAGAAGACACACGGCAATATACAATCCTATTGGTCTGTTAAGTGGAGTCCTGAAGAAGAGTCCCAGTTCCTTGTTAATGGCTGTTTTCAGAAACCAGCCGACACCGATTATGACCAGCAGAAGATCATCGAATCGAATGGTAATCCCCCTGCTCAGTGTCGCCTGACCGCTGAGGCTCCCGAGCATGAACTCAGGGCTGAGGAGCATGGAGACAATGAGCAGATAGAGTGCAGCTTCGGCACTCATGAATGCCGCGAGGGCGAGGGCAAAAGAGATCAAAACGAGAAGTGATATGCTGAAGGGTGCATGGGCAATGAATATTCCGCTCAGCGCTGTCACGGCAAGGATGATCAATACAACTATTATACTGCCTGAATCTATAGGGCTGCTTTCAGTTCTCATCATTCAACACTGTCGGGCACAGGATGCTTCACGGGCTTGTCCAATCTCCACACAAATTCGACTTATCATGGCGCAACGGCACATTATCCGGACATCCCCGGAGAAAACATTGAAAAGGAATTGCTGATGGGCTTACGAACCCGGCGGTCATTATTCATGCCGCCCTTACGGGGTGATTCTCTAAAATCGTTGCACCTTCCCCCTTTTTGACCCGTTTGCCCAGCCGAATACCTTTGAAAAAGGTCCCCCTGCGGACAGCCTTTCCCACAGGGAAGGTTCTGAGTCCTCTTTTTTTCTTCGACCGTACCCGTAATGGTAATAATATTTGTAGTACTGACTCTGGCCGACAAAATCGGGACTCACCTCAACTCGCAACCCGTTGAGTACGACACCGAGCACATTGGCCTTCACCGCATCGAGCTGCGCTTTCGCTCTCTTCAGTATGCCTCTCCC
>CAYTUH010000162.1:0-6190 GCA_964441165.1 uncultured Syntrophaceae bacterium | reverse complement strand
GAGGTCATCGTCAAAGTACCGGGCCTGGGCCCACTCAAAGGTAAAGACGGACTCGCCCTCGTGCTCTTCAAATATCTTGCGCAGGGGGATGAAATAGTTGAACCCCATGGCGTATGACAGGTAGTTCGATTTCCTTACCTCGAAGGGAAGCTCCAGATTCTCGTAATCCCTTAGATCCTGTTTGGCCAATCCCCGTTTGTCGGGAGAATAGGCCGCTTCCGTCTGAATGACGAAATCACCCAGCGTCGTGGTAAAGTCGACCCCCACCATATTGACCGTATAGTACTGCGGCTCCACGAATACCGTCATCGGTTCGCCCGGCGAAAGGATGGTGCGCCGGGGGATAAAGACGGGTTCCTGATCCGGCCCCCGGTAGAGGCTGAATGAGAAATCGAGTCCCATGATACTCTGCGAAAGACGCGCTCCGATGCCGCAGTTCTTGCTCTTGACGGGCATACCGCGCGGTTTGTCGATCGTGATCGGATAGAAATAATCATCGATAACGACGGACCAGAAATTCCCCTCGGGGGCGATCACCATCGGCACATGGACCGGCACGAAGACCACCTCGAGGGTCGAATCCTCCAGAAAAAACATTCCCGACACCGACGGAACACCGAGCCGGTTTTCGTCGTCATCCTTGAAGAGAAGTTCCCGGAGGTCATAGGGGTTAAAGTAGGCCGTCGAGTTGAAGGCATCGGCGGTGCCCCAGCCGTAAATCTGGTTTCCGGCCCGTATCCGGTAATTTCCCCTTCCGTAATTCAGGTAGAATTCGTCGAACCGCACTTCGCTTTCCCGCGATGAAATGCGGAGATTTCGTGAAACCTTCTGGTCTGCCGAATAGACGTAATCGTCTTTTCCCTCCTCATTGAGATAGACCAGTGAAAGATAGAGATCCGCGGCAGCAAAGAGATAGAGGTTATCGCCCCCCACCCGCAGCTCCAGGCGGTTTCTCAACTCATTTTTCTTGTTGGCCTCCTTGGAATCCTGGTTGTCACGAGTGCTGAACAGGCTCTCCACTTCCACAAAGCCCCGGTAGGTGTATTCTATGAAGGGCTCTTCCTCTGAACCGTCCTCTTCCCATTCCTCCTCGTCATCGTCCCAGTCCTCGTCTTCCGAAAACGCTTCCTCCTCTTCGTCACTCGCGCCTTCATCATCCGCAAGGCCCTCGTCGGCCGATTCAACCCCTTCACCGGCGATACTCTCCTCCACAGGAGATTCTACGGCAGCCGCGGCCGCCGCTTCCGCGCCGGCGGTTTCCTGCGACGCACCACGTGCGAGACGCTTTGTCCGGGCACTGTCAAAGGATATGACCATCGGCGTGACCTGCTCCGTTGCCTCGAATTCCGATGCCGCTTCCGACGCCGCGGCGGAGTCGTCATAGGTACCGAGCACGACGAGATACCATTCACGGCCGCCGACAACCAGTATTTCGGGTTCGTATCCCCGGCCCCGGAGTTCCTCCGCAATTGACCTGGCCGTCTTCTCATGGAGACAGCCGGCCACCTGCAGGGCATAGAGGGTTTTAACGGACGACCTTTCCGCACACGGTGATTCCGGCGCATGCACTGCGGCGCTCAAAGGATGGATTGGCGGTTCAATGAAAAAAATTGACAAGGCAACAATCAGTGCCACACATATGAAGCGGGAAAAGATATTCATCATTTCGTTAGAATCATACGATATTGCGCTAGGACAATCCAGTGTCGGCCTTCAGGTCAGTCACTGATTCAGGCAGAATCACCCACTGACACCCACTCCGCTCAGTGCTCAGGAGATACCCCCCTACCTTTTCCAAGGAATAATAAGCATTTAAACCGGTTGATATTACCACTAAATCAATGATAAAGCAAAAACATAGTAACCGGGGCCGGACAAATAATCAGCGACAGGGTCCGGAGGAAAGAAACCGGCCCTGAAGAGCGCGATGAGGATGTATGCCGATGGAACAGGTCACCATTAGAAGAAAACCCTTCATTATCGGGGTAATGGGAAGCCACACCGATGACGGGCCGTCCCTTGGCGATGCCTACAGTCTGGGAAAAGAAGCGGCGGTTCGCGGCTATGTGATCCTGACCGGTGGCGGTCCGGGCATCATGAAGGCCGCCTCCGAAGGGGCGCGTCACGGCGGTGGGCTGGTGATTGCACTCCTCCCCAGTGACCGGCAGCGTCCCCTTCCCGGGTATCCCAATGAATGTGTCGACATTCCCATCTATACGGGAATGGGCGACGCCCGCAATGTCATTAACGCAAAGACGCCCCACGTGATCGTTGCATTGAACGGAGGACCGGGAACGGTATCGGAAATGGCCTTGGCGCTCAAGTCGGGCGTACCCGTCATAAGCCTCAATGCGCCGTGCCTGGAACTGCCGGGCATCATACCCGTATCATCAGTACGAGGCGCAATGAAAAAAATTGAGGAAATTCGGACCGGGCTTGAGCAACACCTGTAGCGGTGCTCAAAGGGCGGCGCATACCGGAAAGAGGCCTCCTTACCAGGTGGCGATGATGAGCCGTTCCTCCGTCACGGGCCAGGACCATAACCGCCTGTTTTCGATGATCCGCAGTGATGCCAGTGCGTCATGAAAGTCTTCACCGCCCGACGATCGTGGATCACCGATATAGATCATGCGGCGCCCGCCCGCCTTTCGGTAGGCTTCGAAGGCATTCAGCGCTATGGGGCTTTCGGGCATGGGCCAAGAGAGAAAAAGGGTCCGTTCGGGGGAGCAGGCTGCCACTGTTTCATCGCCCTCCTGCACCGCATGCCAGGATTCATCAAACCAGTAGTTGCCGTCACTCCAGGCAAAGGGAGGATTCTCATCGGGTGGAAGTAGATCGTAGGCATCGATTTCAGCCCCGAGCTGGTCGAGGCACATGGCCCAGTAGCCGGTACCGGCCCCCACTTCTACGAGAGGCGAGAATTCGGCGATGCGCTTCAGCGTTGCAAGGAGGGGAATGGAGAAGGCATATCTTGCAATCAGTTCCGGCCGGTATTCAAGCAATGCGGCTGAAATATCGGCACCCTTTCCTCTTTTCAGCCGCCCCCTGACATCAAGGATTTCCCGCAGGTAGGGATTGTCGATGGAAAACTCCTCGTCCGTGACGGGACAGTAGGCAATATTGTATTCCCGTGACATCATCCTGGACATTATAACGATTCCTCCAGTTTTCTCTCTTTCGTCACTTTACATCTCCGCCGGCGGTGCCTACTATATAGACAGGAAAAGAGAAAAATACCAGGGCATTCTATTCTTGAAAGGCGGCATTTCAATGTTTTGCATACAAGGGGAAGCACTTCACCATATCATCAAAAAGGGAGGCCACGTCACCCTTTACCTGGAACCGGTTCACTCCGCCGGAGGGTGATGCGCATCCCGGCAGATATGGAGCCGCACTCCTTCGGTCCGAAGGGGAAGACTCTACGAGGGCGTAAAGGGCCTATACGGGGCAGTGCACCGTGCCGGAGGAACCCGGCGGATGTATTGAAATCGCCCCGGAAATACATCTGCCGGTCCGGAACCAGGCGGTCAGAGGCGAAAAGCTGTTTCTTCATACAATATAGAAAGATAGGAGACCTCCCCTCATCCCCTGCGCTTCGGAAAAGCCGTTTGACCGACTCTGCAAATCTTGTTATAAGCACACTCATCGACAACATTGAAGGCAGGCTGAAAGGATCTTCCCGTGGACGTTATTCTCGCAGGTTTCAATATCGATTTTGAAACGATTAACGCGTTGCACGCGGCTTCGCCCCTTTCAGACCCCCTTACCCCTGAAACCCTGTCGGCGGCCTACGCCCGCATCAGCAGAAACCCGCGTCCCGTCAATGAACTGAGGGCCGTCGCGCGTCGGGAAGTCGAAAAGGCGCGCAGGTCAAATCAGAAAATCGTCTTCGACATGGGTCACAGTTCCGTGGCGGAACACGCCGTTTTCAATATCGACATTCTCGGCGTATCGCGACTGGTTGTCGAGGAAATAGAGAAGTTCCGACTCTGCTCCTACACCGAAAAATCCCAGCGCTACATACGACTGGAAGATGACTTTGTCCTTCCCGACGAAATCAAGACTGCCGACCTTCACACTAGGTTCGTCGATACCGTCAAGGCACAGAACGGGTTTTATCACGAGCTTTACAGAGGCCTGGGGGACTACATGTTCCGGACCTACAAGGACCTTGCGGCCGATCCGGCACAGCATCCGGTCATCGATGGGTGGGCGAAGGAAGATGCCCGCTATATCGTTTCGCTCGCCACGGAAGCGCAGCTCGGCATGACACTCAATGCCCGGAACCTGGAATTGATGCTGAGGCGTTCGGCGGCCCATCCCCTGTCGGAGGTCAGGGAATTCGGCAAACGATTATACGCCGTCACGCAGAATATCGCCCCGTCCCTGGTCAGATACACGACGGCGACGCCCTTCGATACCCATACGAGGAAGGCATTGCAGAAAGAGGCGGAAATGTTGATCCGGACTCACGCCTGCGATGGGTGCGCCGAGGCGGCATCACCGCCCGAGGATATCACCCTGGTGGCACCGTCCCCGCAGGGCGATGACATGGTCCTCGCAGCCCTCATGCACTCATCGTCGGACCTCGCCATGGAAGGATGCCGGGTGCTGGTGGATCAGCTCTCGGAAGATGAAAAGACCGCCATGATAAAAGCGGCCTGCAGGCACATGGAAGCTTACGACGCACCGCTGCGCGAATTTGAATATGCCGACCTTACCTTTGAGGGGACCGTCAGCGCCACCTGTTTTGCCCAGCTCAAACGGCACCGGATGGTGACGCTCACCGGTCAGGCTTACAATCCAGCCCTCGGTGTCACCATTCCGGAATCGATCAGGGCAATCGGAATGGACGATCGATTCATGGAGATAATCGCCGGAACGGAGGAACTCTATTCCCGCATCAAAGAGCAGGCACCTGAAGCGGCGCCCTACATCCTGACCAACGCCCACCGCAAGCGTGTCCTGATGAAGGTCAATGCGCGCGAGCTTTATCATATTTCACGACTTCGCGAAGATCGCCACGCCCAATGGGACATCAGGGAAAGGGCACAGAAAATGCTGCAGGAAGCACGGAAGGTACTCCCCCTGACATTAATGCTTGCCACCGGGAAAGACACCTTCGAGGCGCTTCGGACCACCGTCATGGATTGAGTGCATCGCAATCCGCCGTATTTACAAGGGGCTCGCCGTGATTCAGCCTAACACACTACTCCTGGCATTCCTCGTCATCTTCCTCACCAGCACCATCTGCCGCTTATCGCTCACCCGCCTGAACAGAGGACACATACGCGCCCACGGCCATCGTATCCCCGAGGGATTTGAAGACGTAATCGATGAAAGGGGCCTGTCGCGAATCGCCTCCTATACGGTCGACACATCGCGCTTCGGTTCCCTGGCAAGCCTCTTCAACGATGCCGTTCTCCTGGCAATCCTCCTGTCCGGCATACTCCCGTGGTTTGCCGATTGTATCGCGTCCCTTCACCTGCCCTTTGTCCTCTCGGCACTCCTCTTTCTCGCCGGACCTGCGGCGATCGGCTTCCTCCTGGACATCCCCTTCGATCTCTACCGCATCTTCTCAATCGAAAGGCAATACGGTTTCAGCACCATGAACTGGAAACTCTGGGTTTCGGACACCCTCAAGGAGGTCGTCATCTCCCTGATCCTTGCCGGCATCATTCTCGGTTCCTTTTTTACCCTGATCCTTTATGCCCCGCGCACCTGGTGGTTCTGGAGCTGGATGCTCTTCGGTCTTTTCCAGGTCCTCCTCCTGTGGCTCTATCCCGTCGTTATCGCCCCCCTCTTCAACACCTATGAACCGATCCGCGATGAAGAACTGCACGACAAGATCGTCGCACTGGTGAAAAGGGCCGGATTTCGAACACGGGGCATCTTTCAGGTCGACGCAGGCAAGAGAAGCCGTCACACCAATGCCTATTTCACGGGTCTGGGGAAATCGAAGCGGATCGTCCTCTTTGACACACTCCTCGGATCGCATTCCCATGAAGAACTGCTCGCAGTGCTGGCCCATGAAATAGGACACTGGAAAAAACGGCACCTGCTGAAACAGCTCCTCGTCGTCGAGATGATATCCTTCGCGGTCTTTTACGGGATTTACCGGCTTCTTGACTGGAACATGCTCTACCACACCTTCGGCTTCGATGAGCCGATTTCCTATGTCGGCCTCTTT
>CAYTUH010000161.1:470-6210 GCA_964441165.1 uncultured Syntrophaceae bacterium | reverse complement strand
ACCCCTTTCAGGGTGCCTTTTCTGCGTCTGAAAGACCGATTATTCAGGGTTTGGTGCGCATGTGCCGGCAGCGGTACCGCTGAAGGTCCCGGGAAATACATCGGGTACGCTGTCAATCGAACCTGCAGCCGCACCTCTGATATCGATACCCGTCCCGGCGACATTGCCTGCACCGTCGATCGATGCTCCCCAGTTCGTGTCCCACTTCTGAATGGTCATCGTGCCGGTGATGACGTCATTCCCGGATGCCCCTGCAATATCAAGATTGTAACCGATACCGGGATTGCTGCTATACGTGCCGGTCACCTGATCAGTCGCGAATATGACCGGTCGTGCACCCGTTGAATAACTGAAAAAGGTTACATCCTCCATGAGAACGGTCATGACATCGCCCTGAGTGAGGTTACCTCCTGCGATATTCATCGTTCCGACCCCGACGCAGGGGATGTTGAGTTGTTCCAGTTGAGCGGGGTTGTTGGCGGCCATGTCGAGAAATCTTCCCGTCTCCATCATGACACCCCGTGCAACCGCCTCCCAGGTCTGCGTGTAATTCCGTGCCGAGAAGGTTCCTTTCAGATCACCGCCCATGATTCCCGTCATTGCGGCATCCCAGTCCACCCATGCACCCGATACGTCGGCGGTGAGTGTGCCTTTCCCCATGATGACCTGTCCTTCCTGCCATTCGTAACCCGCAATATCGACCCAGTTGTTACGTCCCTGGGCTGAATCCGGCGCAGGAGATACAAAATCGGTCAGATGAAAAGCCCAGTCAGATGAGGAGGTACCGGTGTATTCGCCGAAGGCAGTGCCAGCCCAGATCCCCCAGTCCTGAACGGTTTCGGGGTTGGTTACGTCACCGATCCGGAGGGATGTGATGCCGCTCTGTATTACACTAATATCACCGGTATCCGTGCCGTAAGGATCGAAGAAATCTCCCCGGGTGCCCGTAAGGTTCATGGGGGCATCGAACAGGAGAGTCTCGGAGAGACCGGCAGCCGTGAGGCCCGTACCGGCGGTCATTTCAACACGATTTACTTCGCCCTCCAACGTGAACATATCGATTCCGGGGAACGCTGTGCCGGCAATACTGTCGGAATCGACGAGATAGCCCGCATTGCCCGAAGGATCGACATAGAGGGCGATAAGGCCGCCGTCAAGTGAATCGTCGGCCGTCCTGATGCCCCCCATAAATCCGCAATAGGCGCCGCCGTCATAGGTGGTATCTGAGGCGTTTGTAATAAAGTCATGACTCGTGATGGCACCGATCCAGATCGAGTCGGCAAAGCCACCTTGATGATCGTAATTTCCGAGGACGGTCACGGGAATTGTCGATTCCGTGCCGGACCAGAGCGACGCATCGCCACCCAGAATACCCTGAAGATAGCCCGTCTCATTGGTTGTGAAATAATCGTTCTGCCAGTCGTAGTTTGTGTAGTCGTCAACAAGGAGGTCGGCGAGGTCCTCGCTTTCGGGGTTCCATTGGTCCTCCCAGTCCCACCAGTCTTCCACCCAGTCGCCTTCGTAAACCCACTCCTGAAGGTCTTCGTCCCACGTCTGATATGCATAGTCATCCCACCACCACGTCCGTTCTTCGACATGGACGGTGCCGTCGGGTAAGTAGGTCCTTGTCAAGGAATCGGAATAGGGACATTCAGGGTAATAGGAGGAAGATTCCTCGAAGATTTCTCCGTAGCTGTTGTCGGAAAGATAATAGTAGGAAGCGTATCCGCCGCCACCCTGGGATGTTGATCCTTCGAAGGCGCGGACGGCATTGGTGATGACACTTTGAAAATCGCTTGCATGGGTGAGCGGGGTTCCCTGGAATGATCCCACGCTTTCGCCGATCCAGGTGCCGCCGGCATAATCTTCATGAAGGCCGAAGAAGGGGCCCTCGATGGATCCGATCTGCCGGTGGGTAAGGTAGATCCCGAAGGTATCTTCATACTCGTAGTCACTACCGAGGAACCCTTCAAGGGTGCCGTCAGAGTAGACGCTCCCATTCAGTGTCGCGAGCCAATAGCCGTCATCGAACCCGCCAACGCCGCTGGAACCGAAGGTGCCGTTACCACCCACAAGGCTCCGAAATTCCTGCTCGCTGTAAGTATATGTATTCTCGTACATATTGTTACAACCAAACTTCAGATCATAGATCCCCCAGGTAAAGGGAACGTCGGCGTTTTCGTCTGAAAAGAAGCGCGTGTTGCCGAAGCTGTCTTCGCCATGGATTGCTCCGTACCGCTCACCGTCCATAATGAACTGCCCCGCCAGAAGTGCATTGAGCTGGCCCGTGACGATGGAGTCGGGATTGAGACCATTTGATGGCATGTCAGTAGCAAACATGGTTCCCCAGGCTTCCCACATTCCCAGATCGTCGTAGTAATCACCCGTGAGGAGGACATAGTCGGTCAGGAGTCCCACATTTCCGATGCCGTTGTCGTGGAGTGCCACAACCGCGCCCTCGTACAGCTGGCCAAAGGCCCACAGGCCACCGGTAAAGCCGTCAAAGAAACCGTCTCCTCCCAGCTGTCCGCCTGATATCTCAGTATTCCAGAGGAAGGGTGCACTTTCGCCTGAAGGTGCGTAGGGATCGTAGTAATGCCTTCCCATGACCTGGTAATCAAAGGAGTCGTCGGTGAGACCTTCCCAGAGGCCGATGTTCCCGCATTCGTGGCCTCCCACCGCCATGCTTCCCCAATCATTATAGTAGAGCGTGGAGGTGGATGTACCTTCAAACACGCCCCACTGACCGGCATATTCCAGAGGATATGATTCGTCGACGTCGAGATAGACGTCTCCGCCGTCGTATCCCCATGTCCCCGCTCCGGTGAAGAATATGTCGTCATTCTCTATACGTAGCGTGCCGTAGGAGGTGTCGGAAAGATAGCAGACCTCGGTCCAGTCCAGATCCCAGGTTCCCGGTTCTCCGCCGGTATATGAACCGCCGAGGAACCCGAGGAAGTAGGTCGTGCCGTCGAGTGAGCTTCCACCGGTGTACCCGAAAATATCATAATTTGAATTCGTAAAATCGAGGTTTGCGCCATCGTAGATGCCCCTGGCGAGTGAATCATCGGCAAAACCGGTACCGGGCTGCTTCAGGGGGTCGACGCCGCCCAGAATTCCCCGAAAAGACCCCATATAATATTCAGATGACGGGTCATAGAGATCGGCAAATACTCTGCCGCTGAAGGAGAGGTCATGGCCGTTCCAGGTGCCGATGCTTTCGCCGATGAAGGTACCACTCTCGAGCGTGCCCGAATTGACGCCGTAGAAGGCGCCGCCGATGGTCCCTGTCTGGCGTTCCGTGAGATAGGTTCCGTAGAGGAGTTCGCCGCGCAGTTCACCGGTGTCGGACCAGTCACCCTCGATGATTCCCGACCAGAACCCGAAGTTGTCGGGACCGAATTCACCCTCACCGCCGATATCGAGGAGAAAGCAGGTGTCGATGGAAGGCTTGTCGGAGTATGTACCGCCCAGCTTAAGGTCATAAATGCCCCAGAAGGATTCTCCCAGTCCCGTCCCGACAAGGAAGAGTGTCTGTGCCGGCATGATGGAGGGATCTTCGAATGAGGAGAATGCTGTTAGCTCTCCGGAATACCCCGTTTCGACATCGCCGAAAAAGCCTGACGCGCGTCCCTCCATGAAGCCCGAACCGAAAGGATCGGAGTCGATGACAAGACTGTCCGTTTTCCGGTCGGCCTGGAGCTGTCCTCCGGCGATCCACATTTCGAGATCGTCGTAATAACTACCACGAATCAGGTAGCCGCCTTCCTCTTCCGGCAGTTCTGAAACGCTTTTGAGAACTCCCGCTGCTCCGGAAGGATCGGCGTAAAGGGCCACGGCGGCACCGTCCATCTCGCCGTCAGCCCAGATCCCACCGGTGAAACCGAGGAAGAAACCACCGCCGTCGATTTCATCGCCCTCGATCAGGGAATTCCAGAGGTAATGTGAATAGGTCTCAAAACCGGCGTCATAATAAAATGTTCCCATGGCGAGGAGACCGGCACCGTCGGTTTCGTTCCAGGGCAAAAGGATGGATCCGATCATTCCCGTTTCGTGACCGGCTATCGATGCAAATCCGTTGTCATTGCAGTAGAGCGTGCCCCCCGTCACGAGGGTGCCGCCGCTTCCCGGAAGCGCTGATGCGGAACCCCAGGTGCCGTTCAAAACGAGCGGAACACCGTAATAGAAACCGAGGCTCGTTGCCGCCCAGCTGCCCGTGCTGTCATAGTAGCCGAGGATATCGCCCGCCATGGCTCCCATCTTGTAAGGTGTGAGAAAATTGGCACGCGTCTGCTGATAGTCGATGCACCCGGTGAGTTTGCCCTCCTGCCAGGTACCGTTCGTGACGTCCACAATCCAGTACCCTTCATCTTCATAGGTGCCGAAACAGGCCGTGCCCCCCATGATGCCCGACCACGCGGTGTCGCTGAGCGGATTGTCGTATCCGGCGTTCCACCCGTCAATGATGATGTCGTAGATCCCCCAGTTCTCGCCGGCGATGAAGCGAGTCCATCCCTCGTCGGACTGGAAGGCGCCGCCCGAGAGCGTGCCTCCCTGTGTAAAGGTGCCGGAAAGGGTGCAGGTGATTCCGCTGAAGATGTCGATGGAATCAGCGAAATAATCGGCAGGGACGTCGGTCGTACCAAGGGGGAAGGGCGTCCAGGTGCCGTCAGCCATAAACAGTTTGAGGTCGTGATGGAATGCTCCGTCAAGGATGCCGGTGAGGACGCCCGTGGTTCCGTCGGGATCACGATAAATGTTCACAGTTCGTGCGTCAATCTCCCCGTTGTTCCAGACACCGCCGGTAAACCCGTAGAACGAACCGCCGTCGTAGGTGGTCCATGCTTCATCGTTCTGACTGTAAAAGTCGTTGATCCAGATATACTGATCGAGGTAGTCGTAGGCGGTTTCGTAATCGCCTATGATCAGGAATTCGGAGGTACGGGTGAGCCATTCTTCTTCATCGAAATACCACGGAGAATCGATACTGCCCGCGAGGCCGCCGTTGACATCGTCGAGATAGCCGAAGGAAACTCCCGAGGGGGCGGCGTAGAGCTAATAGGAACCGGGGGAGTTGTCGAGACGACCGCTGAAGGCAAGGGCCTGACCTTCCCATGTGCCCAGGCTTTCTCCAATCCAGGAACCGGTGGTATCGCTGTAGAGTCCATAGACGGGACCACCGATGACGCCTGTTTGGAGCGGTGTCAGGTAAATGCCCCAGGTGTCGGGATTGTCGGGATATTCTCCGGGATCGCGGCCGAGATATCCTTGAATGATGCATTCGGGTGACCAGTTGCCTCCAACGGTGGCAAGCCAGTATCCTTCGTCGTACACAGAGGAGTGAAGGCCGAATTCCCCCCAGCCGCCGGCCATGGCGGACCATGACTGGGTGCCGGCAGGGTTTGAAAAGGTGTTGTCAAAGGATTCGATTTTCAGATTATAGAGTCCCCAGGATGTCATGGGAGAGAGGTTGCCGTCGACGATCAAGGCCGAACCGTCGGGCTGCCGGCCCGGAATATAAAGCGACAGGTCTCCTCCTGCTTCCCACATCTCGATGTCTGGATAATAGGTCCCCGCAGAGGCGTAATCGGTCAGGATGCCGAAGGTTCCGCCACCGCCGGTATTGCAGTATAGTGTCACGACAGAGCCGTCGAAAAATCCATTCTTCCAGAGTCCACCGGCGAAGCCGGAAAAATATTCAGCTTCGCCGCCGGTTGCGCAGTCCCACCCCATGCAGGGA